>NZ_BAABIZ010000014.1:0-43304 GCF_039543045.1 Bartonella jaculi | reverse complement strand
CGGCGGACTTCTTCAAAATACACCGCGTCAATGCTGCCTACGGTCTTCTTTATTTCTGATAGACATCTCTTAAAGCGTAAATAATGCATTTCACCGACTTCAAAATATCGGGGGTGAAAATTCATGACACCACTGATGATGTGACCATCAGCACTACAAATAGCCCAGCCAGTCTTGCTACCTAGATCAAGACAGAGAATGGTTTGTGCATGCGTGATCATAATCCCCCCCCCTTAAGACTCTACGTATTTATATGTGCGCTATGACGGAGCGCGTAGTTATAAGTTTTAAAATTGGATTAACTCAATTCAGACACACACTGCATGCATCATCTATTAATTCGATTTCTTCTTTTCTTTTTTCGATGAGTTTATCCCTTAAGAGATCAAGCTTACTTTTGACTAAGACTGTAAACAAGATCAGCTCATTTAAACGATAAAAAGATAACAACTCTTGAGAAAAATAATTATCAAACCAAGTTGTGAAAGTTTGCGTAAACACAGATAAAAACCATTGATTAAAATCATCGTACGGAAATAACGGAAAATATTTTCTATCATCACGCGCAAAGATACTATGCAGCATATAGACAAGACAACCTGTTGATGAGGGATCTATCCTTATTTCAAAAGATGCATCTTCAGGCGAACGGACACCATAATATATGGTTTCCTGTCCAATCTTATTAACAAGATCAATCAACAGGACTTTGTTTATAGTGATCTGTGGGACATCTATCATCTCTGATCTTTCTTCTTTAAGAGTGTGAAGGGTAAATATTGGAGGCACTTTTTATCATTGATTTAACATAGAGCCATATAACGATGTTTTTTAGAGTGCTTCATTATTTTGCGTAAAAAAACTTTAAGAGTGTTTCACCTTTTTCACAAAAGCTACAGAAGAGAAGGATAAAAGGAATTGAACGTATAGCTGAAAAATAGCACTTTGATATTTTTTTGCGAGATTTTTTGGTAAGAAGCAGAGAAAAAATTCTTATCTCCGCTGAGTTTCTTTGGTTTATAAATGAAAATATGTGAAATATTAGAGAGAACCAGTGGATCAAAGCTTTTAAAACACTCTTTGATATGGAGCTATTTATCATTCACAATAAAGAGCTCCAGTAAAGTAAGGCTTGATTGATTTTTGGTTGTATTTTTTTTAGTTTATACGCTCATCTATAGGAACATATTCACGCGCTGCATAACCTGTATAGAGTTGGCGTGGTCGGCCAATTTTTTGCGCGCTATCCTCAATCATTTCTTTCCATTGCGCGACCCAGCCAACACTGCGTGCTAATGCAAAAAGAACAGTAAACATTTCAGTTGGAAAGCCTAGAGCTTTTAGTGTAATGCCAGAATAGAAATCGACATTCGGATAAAGCTTTTTTTCAACAAAATATTGATCATTCAGGGCAATTTTTTCAAGTTCTATGGCGATATCAAGAAGTGGATCATCTTGAATATTCAGTTCTTTTAAGACTTCATGGCAGGTTTGTTGCATGATTTTTGCACGTGGATCATAATTTTTATACACTCGATGACCAAAACCCATAAGGCGGAAGGGGTCATTTTTATCTTTTGCACGTGCAATGAATTCAGGAATTCTCTCAACGGAACCTATTTCTTGCAGCATTTTTAAGCATGCTTCATTTGCTCCACCGTGCGCTGGTCCCCAAAGGCATGCAACACCTGCTGCGATACATGCAAACGGATTAGCTCCCGATGATCCAGCAAGACGTACTGTGGATGTAGAAGCATTTTGTTCATGATCTGCATGAAGGATAAAGATTCGATCCATAGCTCGAGTAAGCACGGGATTGATTTTGTATTCTTCACAAGGAACAGAAAAACACATACGGAGGAAATTAGCAGCGTAACTAAGATCATTACGTGGATAAACGAATGCCTGCCCAATACTATATTTATACGCCATAGCAGCAAGAGTTGGAACCTTTGAAATGAGACGAATAGAAGCGATCATTCTCTGTTGAGGATCTGTAATATCAATGGAGTCGTGGTAAAATGCCGACATAGCCCCAAGACATGCAACCATGACGGCCATAGGATGAGAGTCACGACGGAAACCGTGGAAGAATCGTGCAAACTGCTCATGTACCATTGTGTGTTGCATAATACGACGATCAAAATCGATTTTTTCTTGTTTTGTTGGGAGTTCACCGTAAAGTAAAAGATAGCAGCTTTCGAGAAAGTCTCCTTTTTGAGCCAGTTGGTCAATAGGATAACCACGATAAAGCAATATTCCTTTGTCACCATCAATATAAGTAATTTTTGATTCACAAGAAGCGGTTGAGGTAAAACCAGGATCATAAGTAAAAGTATCTGTTTCTTTATAGAGAGAAGCAATTTCGATGACGTCAGGACCAACAGTGCCTTTACGCATGGGGAGTTCTATTTTTTTACCATTCACGGTAATATGTGCTTTATTCTCAGACATTAGATATTCCTTTCAGATCCTTCGCACTAAAAATCAAGATGCCGCTATCAGATAGGCAGGTATATAACGGAAGCTTTTCTAACTATGTTGAGGGTAGATTTACTCTAAAAGTTGGCTTATGCAATCTAAAAATACTTTTTGTTTGCAATTTCATCAAATATATAGCTCGACACCTTAAGGTAGAAGATAATTTTCAATTTGTATCGAGACATCTATACTTATATACTTAAGCGCCCATTCTTCAAATCTACTAGGTCTAGGTACATATATTTAGCTTGTGGTTGTGATAAGTTGGTCATTGATGCGGTTGAGAGATTCATCCCGTCCCAATAAAACCAGAACATCAAAAACTCCTGGTGATGTTGCTCGTCCTGTGAGAGCAGCTCGAAGTGGTTGAGCAACAGCTCCTAATTTGAGATCTTGTGTCTGTGCATAATATCGAAGAGTTTCATCCAACGTTTTTGCATCCCAAGAGGGGCAGTCTTTCAGGGCAATATAGATACCTTCTAAGATAGCTTGGCCATTTTGGGCTAAAAGCGCCTGTGCTCTTTCATCAAGAAGCAACGGCCGTTGCGCAAAAATGAAGGAGGCATTGTCGATGAGTTCGCAGAGTGTTTTAGAACGTTCTTTTAAATGTGGTATAGCTGCTAAAAATTGATCACGGCGTTGTTGATCAAGTCTTTTAATTATTTCTAATCCACCTTCAATTTCTGGCAAAATATTAAGAGCAGCCTCAAAAAGCTCTTGATCTGGGCTCATACGTATATAATGTCCATTGATGGCAGCGAGCTTTTTGAAATCAAAACGAGCCGCACCTTTATTGATATCATCAATATCAAACCAAGAAATCATATCTTCGATTGAAATCAATTCTTCATCGCCATGACTCCAACCTAGACGAACGAGGTAATTGCGCAAAGCAGCAGGAAGGTATCCCATTGCTCGATAGGCATCAACACCTAAGGCGCCATGACGTTTTGATAGTTTTGCACCGTTTTCACTGTGGATAAGTGGAATATGCGCCATAACAGGGATATCCCACCCCATTGCATTGAAGATAATTGTTTGGCGGGCTGCATTTGTAAGATGATCATCACCGCGTATGATATGTGTCACGCCCATATCATGATCATCAACGACAACAGCATGCATATAGGTAGGCGAGCCATCGGAACGCAAAATAATAAAGTCATCCAGATCTTTATTAGGGAAGCGAACATCACCTTGGACTCGATCATGCACAATGGTTTCTCCATCTTGTGGAGCTTTGATACGAATAACAGGTTTTACACCTTTAGGAGCTTCAGAAATATCACGGTTGCGCCAACGTCCATCATAACGTGGTGGACGGCCTTCTGCGCGGGCATTTTCACGCATTTCAGCTAATTCTTCAGGTGAAGCATAGCAATAATAAGCTTTGCCGTTTTTTACCAATTGTTCAGCAACTTGGCGATGACGTTCTGCGCGTTGGAATTGCGAAATAGGGGCACCGTCATAGCTAAGCCCCATCCAGTGCAGACCATCTATAATAGCTTTCACGGCTGCCTCTGTTGAGCGCTCTCGATCTGTGTCTTCAATACGGAGCAGCATTTTCCCACCGGTATGTTTTGCGTAAAGCCAATTAAACAGGGCTGTACGGGCACCTCCAATATGCAGGAATCCTGTTGGTGAGGGAGCAAAACGAGTAATAACAGACACGGATATCTTCCTTTAAATTTAAGACATTACTTATGGAGCTTTATGGAAGGCTTATGTTAGCATAGGTGAGAGAGTGTGCAAGAGCCGCTTTGCAAGTAAAGTGGGGGGGCGGATGTTAAATAAAAATAAAGTTAAGGATGATTTATCAAAAAGATTTTTGTTAACAAGAAAACAATTAGGTCTGATATGGCAGGATGCGCTCTCAGCTTTTGATGGTGCAAAGAATATTGGCTGTAACGCAAAAAGAATTTTTCTATTTAGTTCTTTAAAAAAAGCAATCATTTTTTTCTGGGAGTGGTTTGTAGATTGTATCAATAAAGAAATTTCTTTTGGACTTCTTTTTTCGTTGATTTTAGTATTTTTTTCCACAGGCATCATCTTTTATTTCAATTTAGAGCGAGAACCAAGTTGGGGGCAACTTGTTGTATTGGTGAGTGTATTCCTTGGAATATTGTATATTTTACGTTTCTATCGGGGAATATGGATTATCGTAGGATTGCTGTGTTGTATTGTATTAGGCGCTTTAGCTGCAAAAATAGAAACGTGGCGTATATCTACACCAATGTTAAGTGGTGATGTTGTCACAACATTAACGGGAAGAATTGTTTCTATTGAGTCAATGCAAAGAGGGGGATTTCGTTTAGTTCTGGATATTTTGAGAATAGAAAAGCCAGCATTACGTCATGGGCCTCATCGTGTCCGTTTATCGGCAAGGCATTTGCCATATGGAATAGCGATTGGCGATGGGCTGCATGGGAAGGTCAAGATTCGTGCATTATCTGGGCCTGTGCGTCCTGGGGGATACGATTTTAGTTTTCATAATTACTTTAAAGGGATTGGTGCTCAGGGAATTTATTTGGGAAAACCAATCAAAGTATCAGTTCCGCGGACTGATACAATATTGGGTAGTGTTCTACAGAAAATTGAAAATTTACGGACGAATATGACTCAAAGAATCAGTATGGCGCTTGACGGCGAAAAAGGTAGTGTTGCGGCGGCTCTCATAACAGGACAGCGAGGTGGTATCTCAAATAACACAAATGAAGCATTACGTACTGCTGGATTAGCGCATATTTTATCAATATCAGGTTTACATATGGCTCTGTTGAGCGGTATGGTTCTTGTTATTATCCGTAGTTTTTTAGCACTTTTTATAGTTTTCTCATCCTATTATTCTGCTAAAAAGTTTGCTGCCATTGCTGCATTAATGACCACAGCTTTTTACTTGCTATTATCAGGTGCAGCTGTATCAGCGCAAAGAAGTTTTGTGATGATTGCTGTTATGTTGGTTGCTGTATTATGCAATCGTTCCGCTATAACAATGCGTAATTTTACTATTGCGGGTTTGATCACTTTAGCTATTAGTCCCCATGAAATATTAGGCCCCAGCTTTCAAATGTCTTTTTCCGCCACTGCAGCTTTGATTGCTTTTTTTGATTGGTGGAGTGGTAGGTTATCTTCTCGTATAAGAAAAACAACTCCATTCTATGTTGGAGGGAGAGTCATTCATTTTATCTTCTTATCGGTGGTTTCAACATGCGCATCTTCCTTTGTAGCGGGTGCTTCGAGTGGAGTCTACGCTGCTTATCATTTTTCCAATATTGCATTTTTTAGCATTATCAGCAATGCTTTAGCTTTGCCTGTTATATCAATACTCATCATACCTTTTGGATTAATAGCGGTACTCGCAATGTTGGTGGGGTTTGAATGGTACCCTCTACAAATTATGGGTTTTGGTATTGATCTTGTCACAAAAATTGCTCACGCTATAAAGGCCATTTCCCCTGATCTGAATCCTGGATTTATGCCGTTATCTGCGTTGGTTTTATTGAGTGTAGGTTTGATTGGCCTGACTTTTTGCAAAACATCCATCAGATTCTTTTTTAGTCTGTTTATTTTAGTTGGTATTTACGTTTGTTTGGTGCACTCTCCCGTACAACTCATTATAGCAGATAATATGAATCTTGTGGGCGTCATCAATGAGAAAAAACTCTATATTGATCGTTATCATATTTCTAGGTTTACAACATCTATATGGGAAAAATCGTTTCGCGTGAATGAGACGATCAAGCCAACGCAATACGGACCTTCGTTGAGTGGGCAATTCGTTTGTGATAACCATGTTTGCACGTCTCTATTAGAAAATGGATTAAAAGTCATTGTTTTGCATGAAAAAACAGATCAATGCGTAGAAGCAGATATCGTAATTAAAACATTTGCAATGAGCGATCAAATATGCACAAAGAAGGTACAAATAACATTTACGCCTCAACAATTGTTATTACGAGGAAGCGTTATGATGACCAAAAGCGGAGATATCATGTGGTCTTCTATGGGGGCCTATAGACCTTGGAATATACACAGGCAATATTCACAAAAAATGCATAACTAATTGGAGTTTTCTCAGGTCTCTAGGTTTACAACATTGCAGGCACAAAAAAATAGGAAACAATAGGAACATTTTTTGATTATACTTCATTTTTTCATAATGCTGTAAAGGTATCAATTTTATCAGAAGCAACCAATTGTTAACAGTTTTCGAAAAAGAGATATTTTTTGATGTTTGAGTAATTAATAATTTTGCAGATTGAGCATGGGATATATAAATAAGTTTTAAAAGAGCAAAATTATTAATTATTCTATTTTATTATTATAGTTTAATAAATATTTTTTCAGCAAAAGATGGTAAGTAAATTTATGGCGAATGGAGGCAATAGATTACTTTTTGTTATCATTTGTGATGAAACATAGTTAAAAGGGTACAGTGATTCATGGATGTTCAGCAGTTAAAAAAAATGGCGGCTGCTAAAGCGCTTGAGTTTGTTCAGAATGATATGCGGCTTGGTATAGGAACTGGTTCTACAGCAAATGAGTTTATTCGTCTCCTTGGTGAGCGTGTTATGAGTGGTTTACGTGTGACTGGGGTCGCTACCTCAGGGTGTTCTGAACAACTTTGTCGTAAGTTTGGGGTGCCTGTCGCTACTTTAGAACAAATGCCTGAGCTTGACCTTACTATTGATGGGGCGGATGAAATTGGCCCAGAAATGGCACTCATTAAAGGGGGTGGGGGGGCATTATTGCATGAAAAAATTGTAGCAGCGGCATCGCGCACGATGCTTGTCATCGCTGATGAAACAAAGGTAGTAAAAACGCTTGGTGCTTTTGCATTGCCGATTGAAGTCAATCCGTTTGGTTTGCATGCGACACGCAGAGCCATTGAGAAAGCAGCTGAAGATCTAGGGCTTTTTGGGAAAATTACGCTCCGAATGAATGGGGAAAATCCTTTTGAAACAGATGGTGGTCACTTCATTCTTGATGCATCTTGGGGGCGTATTTTGCAGCCAAAATTGTTATCGGGAGCACTTCTTGCAATTCCTGGTGTTGTTGAGCATGGTCTTTTTTTAGGGTTAGCTTCGCGTGCTATTGTAGCGATGGCAGATGGTCAAATAAAAGTTTTGGAATCGTTTGATTTTTAAATAAGACAGTTTACATGTCATTATGTTAGCATAATAAAAGGGGTCTTTGAAAGTCTTGGGTAGAATAAACAAATTTAAATTACAATTAATTATCGGGGTAATCATTAAATGAAAAAAATATTTTCTTTTCAGCGTATTATAGCATGTTTGGGTGTCATTACCGTTTTGGTTTTGAATATTGGGATGGTTTATGCGCAGGGTGTGAGCGAACAGCATTTAATTTCAGCGAGAAAGGCTATCAATGCCATTCATGCAACGGATCAATTTGATAACTTTTTACCAACAGCTGCACGTGATCTCAAAAACGAATTGATAGGTGATGATCCTAATTTAGCAACGGCTATTTCTGAGATTGTTGATAAGCAAGCACTTGCTTTGGCTAAACGGCGAGCTGATTTAGAAAAAGAAATTGCTCAGGTATATGCAAAATATTTCACTCAGGAAGAGCTTGATGCAATCACAGCATTTTATAATTCCGATACCGGTAAAAAGTTTTTAACAGAAGTTCCCAGTATTGCGCGTGATGCTTATTCTACATTTGATACATGGCGTTCTGCTATTATGCAGGATCTTGTAAAAAATGTGAAAAAAGAGATGTCTGAAACACTTAATTTGGAAAATTCCATTACGCCTGCAAAAACTGGTTCTTCAACGAAATCCAAATAGCGTGATCGATATCTTTAACAAGAATGAATGCTTCCTTTTTTATTGTTAAAAATGGCGGTTTTCCGCCGTTTTTAATCAATAATGGATCTTTTTTTAGGATATTGCTTTTTATAACAAAAGAATACTTGAAAATAAAAAGAACTTCCATTTGATAATAAATAACAGGAACGTTTTGTTATAGACGTGTAAGAAGGAATAGTTCGTGGGATCTTTTGACTTTGATTTATTCGTTATTGGAAGCGGTTCTGGTGGGGTACGTGCTGCGCGCCTTGCTGGAGGGCTTGGTAAGCGTGTTGCTATAGCAGAAGAATATCGTATAGGGGGTACTTGTGTTATTCGCGGTTGTGTTCCCAAGAAATTGTATGTTTATGCGTCACAATATGCAAAAGAGTTCAGTAAAAGCGTTGGTTTTGGATGGAAGTATGCTGATCCAATTTTTAGCTGGGAAAAATTGGTTACGGCTAAAAATAAAGAAATATCAAGATTAGAAGGGCTTTATCGCAAAGGACTACAAAATAACAATGTTCATATTTATGAAAGTCGTGCTGTCTTTGTGGATGATCATACATTAGAGCTTTCTGTGACAGGTGAACGGGTAAGAGCAGAAAAAATTTTGATCGCAACGGGAGCAAAAATTGCGCCAAATACCTCAATAAGAGGCAGCGATTTGTGTCTTACTTCCAATGAAATTTTTGACCTTGAAAAATTACCAAAATCAATAGTCATTGTTGGTGGTGGGTATATTGGCGTTGAATTTGCTAATATTTTTCATGAATTAGGTGTAAAAACGACGCTCCTTCATCGTGGTGATTTAATCCTTCGTAATTTTGATTATGATTTGCGACAATTGCTTAGTGATGCAATGATTGAGAAAGGGATTTCTATTCTCTACGGGGCAATAGTTTCTCAAGTTCAATCTACAGGAAATGATTATGATGTTTTTTTATCGAGTGGACAGAGAATTAATGCTGATCAAGTAATGTTGGCCACGGGACGTGTGCCCAATACAACAGGCTTAGGGCTTGATCGGGCAGGTGTTAAAGTGAATGACTTTGGTGCAGTTATTGTTGATGAAAGGATGACAACAAACATACCTCACATTTGGGCTGTTGGTGATGTAACAGGCCATGTTCAATTGACACCTGTTGCGATCCATGATGCAATGTGTTTCATTAAGACTGCATTTGAGAATATTCCCACTGTACCTGATTATGATTTAATTACGACAGCTGTTTTTTCTCAGCCGGAGATCGGGGCAGTTGGTCTTTCAGAAGAAGATGCTGTACGCCGTTATAAGCATCTTGAAATTTATCGTACAATTTTCCGTCCTATGCGTAATGTTCTTTCTGGTAGTTCAGAAAAAATGTTTATGAAGCTCATTGTTGATGGTGAAAGTCGTATCGTTGTGGGAGCCCATATTTTAGGAGAAAACGCTGGTGAGATGGCGCAGCTTATTGGCATATCTCTCAAAGGGAAGCTGACGAAAGATATCTTTGACGAAACCATGGCTGTGCATCCAACGATGGCAGAAGAACTGGTAACCATGTATAAACCAAGTTATGTATATGAAAATGGAAAAAAACTAGAAATTTGAAAAGTGATTACTGTAAGCGGTAGAGCTTTTGATCACAAGCTGTGAGCTTAAGCTGCGGAGAGAGTGTAATGATAAAAGAATGGACGCCTAGCTCTTGGAGAGCGAAGCCGATTAAACAGGTTCCGACTTATCCTGATAAATTTCTATTAGCAGATGTTGAGCGAAAGTTGTGCAGCTATCCTCCGTTGGTTTTTGCCGGTGAAGCACGGGATTTGAAACATGAATTGGCAGAAGTTGCAAAAGGCCAAGCTTTTTTATTACAGGGTGGAGATTGTGCTGAAAGCTTTGCAGAACATGAAGCTGATAATATCCGTGATTTTTTTCGTGTATTTTTGCAAATGGCGATTGTTTTAACTTTTGGGAGTTTTAAGCCAGTTGTTAAAATTGGTCGTATTGCTGGTCAGTTTGCAAAGCCACGCTCTTCTGATGTCGAAAGCAAAGGAGGAGTTGAGCTTCCTGCTTATCGCGGAGATATTATTAACGGTATTAAATTTAGCAAGGATTCTCGTATTCCCGATCCACAACGCATGTCTATGGCTTATCGCCAATCCGCAGCAACGCTTAATCTGTTGCGTGCTTTTTCACAAGGGGGCTATGCCAATTTAGAAAACGTTCATGCATGGATGTTGAGTTTTGTTTCTAACAGTCCACAAGGTGAGCGTTATGAGTTATTGGCAGAGCGTATTTCTGAAGCGATTGATTTTATGCGTTCCATAGGGATTACCTCCAAAACGAATTCTTCATTGCGTGAGACACCTTTTTATACCAGCCATGAAGCGCTTTTGCTTGGCTATGAAGAAGCTTTAACACGGATTGATTCGACTTCTGGAGATTGGTATGCAACGTCTGGTCATATGTTATGGATTGGTGATCGCACACGTCAGATTGATCATGCTCACGTTGAATATTGTCGCGGTATTAAAAATCCGATTGGGTTGAAATGTGGCCCTTCCATTGAAGCTGATGAACTTTTGAGACTGATTGATATTTTGAACCCTGAAAACGAGCTGGGTCGACTGACTCTCATTACGCGTTTTGGGTATGATAAAGTTGAAAATTATCTTCCTAAATTGATTCGTGCCGTTGAACGGGAAAAACGTAAGGTTATATGGTCGTGTGATCCAATGCATGGTAATACAGTTACTGTAAATGGCTATAAAACTCGCCCCTTTGATTATGTTTTAAAAGAAGTAGAAAACTTTTTTTCAGTGCATCGCGGGGAAGGAACTTATCCAGGTGGCATTCATATTGAAATGACTGGTCGTAATGTAACCGAATGTACAGGTGGTGCACATGCTATTTCTGTAGAGGATTTATCTGATCGCTATCATACGCAGTGTGATCCGCGGTTAAATGCAGATCAGGCTTTGGAATTAGCCTTTCTTGTTGCTGAACTCCTAAAAAAAAATCGTGGTACTGATTCATTAGCAGTTGCTGCGAATGATTAGACAGAAAGCGACATAACATTTTTTATTTTAGGTTTTTGTAAGGGGGCATTTTTTTGAGAAAAGGAATATTCTTGGTGATTAAAATAGAGTTTTGGTTACCAAACTGATGAAATGATACAAAAGCTTATGAAAGATGATTTTCGGGTGGCTGTTGCCCAATTAAATCCTGTCGTTGGTGATATTGAGGGAAATTTTTCTCTTGCCGTAATGGCGTATCAGGAGGCTAAAGAAAAGGGAGCTGACCTTGTTTTATTCACTGAGCTTTTTATCAGTGCTTATCCAGCGGAAGATCTTGTTCTAAAACCTTCTTTTGTAAAAGCATGTGAAGATGCTGTTAAGGAATTAGCAAGGGTAACAGCAGGGGGAGCTGGAATCGTGATTGGTCTTCCTTTAAGGCGGGATGGTAAAATTTACAATGGTGCCATGCTTCTTGATGAAGGACGGATAATTGCTGAAAGTTTGAAATTTGACTTACCTAATTATGCAGAGTTTGACGAAAAGCGCGTATTTTCTCCCGGTCCTCGCCCTGAGCCTCTTATCTATCATGGGGTAAGACTGGGAATAGTGATTTGTGAAGATATTTGGAATGATTCCTCACTCTGTGCACAGCTTGGCAATAAAGGAGCAGAGATTATTCTCGTTCTTAATGGATCTCCCTATTGTCGCAAGAAAACACTAAGACGTATAGAAGTTGTGCGTGCGCAAGCTCTTCAATCTGGTGTGCCAATTATTTATGCTAATCCAGTTGGCGGTCAAGATGAGCTTGTTTTTGATGGGGGGTCTTTTGCATTGAATGGGCAAGGCAAAATGGTGTTTCAAATGAAACATTTTGAAAGTCATATTGCTTTAAGCCATTGGCAACGAAAAACGACAGGATGGCAATGTGTTTCAGGTCCTAATGAAAATCTTCTCAATGGGTTAGCTGCTGATTATCAAGCTTGTGTTTTGGGGTTGAGAGATTATGTCAATAAAAACCGCTTTAAGGATGTTATTCTTGGTCTTTCAGGAGGGATTGATTCAGCACTTTGCGCGGCAATGGCGGTGGATGCTTTTGGCTCTGAGAGGGTTCGCACCATAATGATGCCTTATCATTATACTTCGCAAGAATCGTTAAAAGATGCTAAAGAGTGCGCACGTCTTTTAGGATGTCATTATGAAATAATACCGATTGTGCAAGCTGTTGAAGCTTTTTTGAACACAATGGCGCCTGTTTTTTCAGGATTACCGTCAGATGTGACAGAAGAAAATCTTCAAAGCCGCGTACGTGGGACTATTTTAATGGCTCTTTCGAATAAATTTGGTTCAATGGTGGTGACAACAGGCAATAAGTCGGAAATGGCTGTAGGATACGCAACACTTTATGGTGATATGAATGGAGGGTTCAATCCGATTAAGGATATTTATAAAATGCAGGTCTATGCATTAGCTGAGTGGCGCAATAAAAATCACGTGCAAAATTTTGAGGGGCCAGAAGGGATTGTTATTCCAGCCCATATTATAGCAAAAGCACCTTCTGCGGAACTTCGGGAAAATCAAAAAGACGAAGATTCTCTTCCTCCTTATCCGATCTTGGATAATATCTTGCAATCTCTTGTAGAAAATGACATGAGTATTTGTGATATTGTTAAACATGGTTATTTACGGGAAACAGTTGAGAAAATTGAACATCTTCTTTATGGAGCTGAATACAAAAGACGACAATCTGCACCTGGCGTAAAAATCAGTTACAAGAACTTCGGACGCGATCGTCGTTATCCGATTGTCAATCGTTTTCGCGATAAAAATTGAGTATTATTTTTTATGATAAAAGTTCGTTTTGCACCTTCTCCAACAGGTTATATTCACATTGGCAATATCCGTACTGCTTTATTCAACTGGCTTTATGCGCAAATGCATAATGGAGCATTTATTTTGCGCTATGATGATACAGATATTGAACGTTCTAAACAGGAATATATTGATGCTATTGCGGTTGACCTTAAATGGCTTGGTATTCAACCGGATGAAATTTATTACCAATCTAAACGGTTTAGTCGATATGATGAAGTTGCAGAAACTCTCAAACAACGCGGTCTTCTTTATCCCTGTTATGAGACTGCGGAAGAATTAGATAGGCGTCGTAAAATCCAGCTTTCACGCAAATTACCTCCCATTTATGACCGCGCTGCACTGAAATTGACACCAGAAGATAAAAAAGTGTTTGAATTGCAAGGTCGTAAACCACATTGGCGCTTTCTTCTCCCTAATTTTGAAAATGATCCTTTGCAAATAAAGCGAACAGAAGTTTGCTGGAATGATACAGTAAAGGGAAAGCAGACAATTGATTTGGCTTCTCTTTCAGATCCCGTTTTAATTCGTGAAGATGGCAGCTACCTTTATACGTTACCCTCTGTAGTTGACGATATAGATATGGCCATTACCCATATTATTCGTGGGGATGATCATATTACAAATACAGGTGCTCAGATTGCTCTTTTTAAAGCGCTAAATGCAAAATTGCCAATTTTTGGACATATCAATTTACTGGCTACAATTTTAGGAAAAGGGTTTTCAAAACGTGACAATGATCTTTCTATTCGTTCTCTACGGGCAGAGGGATTTGAGTCTATAGCTGTTCAGTGTCTTGCTGTTTTGATTGGAACGTCACAAAATGTGTACCCCTATCCTAATCAAGCAGCTCTTTTAGAGCATTTTAATCTTCAAGATACGTCAAGATCAGTTGCAAAGTTTGATGTTACTGATCTTCTTACTTTGAATAGTCATCTTGTCCATGAACTAACTTATGAAGAAGTTAAAATACGGCTTAAAGATCTCTCTATTGATGGAGAAAAGGCGGAGTGTTTTTGGAACGCGATAAGAAGCAATATTGATAAAGTGAATGATGCTGTTTTGTGGTGGAAAATTATTCATGATGAACAAATCTTTGATACAGTGGCGCTCGAGGATCGTGCTTTTGTGCGTCAATCACTTGATTTCTTACCTGAAGGTGCATTCAATGAGGAAAGTTGGAAAGTTTGGACGGCGGCGTTAAAAGAAAAAACAGCTCGTAGAGGGAAAGCTCTGTTTATGCCATTACGTCAAGCTCTTACAGGAATGGATCATGGACCTGAAATGGGAAAACTTTTGCAGCTTTTAGGGCGTGAGAAAGTAATAGAAAGATTGATACTCCGAGAGGAGTAAACGCAGCGCCCTCAGAGTATTTTATTCATTTTTTGCCCTATAAAAAATCAAATTTTCATTTAAGTGCGGGTTTTTATGAACATAAATGCTGGGATATCATCGCCGAATCCTAGGGGAGTGTAATTCTTATTGTTGCGAGTATGCTGCTGCTCAGATGTTTTTTCTTTATTGTTCACAATTTCTATTTTATCTATTTTGTCATCTTTTAAAGGCTTTTTAATTCGAACAGCACGTCCTTTTTGAGAAGTTCCCTTTGCTGATTTTGGAGATTTTTTCTTTACAGCAATATCGCCTTCTTGATCATCGGTCGTTAAAGTAGAGAGATCTCCATTGAGCCATTCAATTTTTTCGTTGCTCATCTCTTCAATGGCACTGATATATTTTTGATCGGCTTTTGTGACAATCGTAAAAGCTTTTCCGCTACGATTTGCGCGCCCTGTACGACCAATTCGATGAATATAGTCTTCCGCATGTGTGGGAACGTCATAGTTAAAGACATGGCTTACGGCTGGGATATCAAGTCCACGGGCGGCAACATCAGAAGCAACAAGAAGTGTGAGTTTATTGTCTTTAAAATCGGCTAACGTGCTCATGCGCGAATATTGGTCCATATCTCCATGAAGCGCGCCTACACTAAAATTATGCCTAACAAGCGATCTAAAAAGTTCAGAGATATCTCTCTTTCGATTACAGAAAATAATAGCATTTTTGAGTTCTTCGCCTTCATTATGGATAAGTTCTCGCAAAACAGCTCTTTTATCCCATGATTTATTTCCCGATTTGACAAGCCGCTGTGTAATTGTGGTTGCCGTTGAGGATGCTTTTGTAACTTCAACAGAAACAGGAGAATGTAAAAATTGTTTTGTTAGTTTTGCAATTTCTGGCGCCATTGTTGCAGAAAAGAACAAAGTTTGGCGCGTAAAAGGGGTGAGTTTACAGATGCGTTCAATATCAGGAATAAAGCCCATATCCAACATGCGATCAGCTTCATCAATAACAAGAATTTCCACGCCCATCAGGAGCAATTTACCGCGTTCGAAATGATCGAGAAGACGCCCTGGCGTTGCTATAAGAACATCTGCACCCCGTTCGAGTTTACGATCTTGGTGTTCAAAAGAAACACCACCAATCAAAAGTGCAACATTTAAACGATGATTTATTCCATATTTATCGAAATTTTCTTCGACTTGAGCTGCGAGTTCCCGTGTTGGTTCTAATATAAGAGTACGGGGCATTCGCGCTCTTGCACGCCCTTTTTCAAGCAGTGTGAGCATAGGCAAGACGAAAGAAGCTGTTTTCCCAGTCCCAGTTTGAGCAATTCCTAGAACATCTTTTCTTTGAAGCACGTGAGGGATCGTTCCACTCTGAATAGGTGTCGGAACTGTATATCCTGCTGCCTTTACTGCTTTAATAACCTTTTCGGAAAGGCCTAAATCATCAAAACTTTTTAAAGTTGGTATCATTTTTTCTATCAATTGCTCTGCGCTTTTAACTTCTTTATCCGAACCACTAGTAAGATTTAAGTATCCTACACTATTAAAGATAAAGAGGGTTAAGGTTCCTTCATAAAAAAGTCAACTCTAACGGCCATATATCTATAGAGAGGATAATACAATAATTAATGGCGAAATTGTTCTGATAAGATACGTTCATCCCATGAATGATTAGAGTCAAAAAGGATTGAGGCTGTCACTTCTGTTGCCGTTGAAATCGTAACTGAATGGACAGATTTAACTTCAACATTATCGGCAGCAGCATTTACGGGACGTTTATCAGTTTCGAGCAGATCAAAGCGTATTGTTGCCGTATTGGGAAGCAGTGCTCCATGCCAGCGGCGAGGGCGAAAGGGACTAACGGGGGTAAGTGCCATAAGGGGGGACATAAGGGGCAAAATAGGTCCCAGTGCTGATAGATTATAGGCAGTAGATCCTGCTGGTGTCGCAACAAGGATGCCATCGCAACTTAATTGTTCCATTCGTACATTATCATCAATGCTGATACGAATTTTCGCTGCTTGGTAAGATTGACGAAAGAGGGAGACTTCATTGATAGCGAGTGCTTCAATGTACTCTTGACATTCAGCTTTTGCAATCATACGCAGGGGATGAATTTCCTTTTTATGTGCGACAGCAATGCGATTTGGCAATTTTTGTTCATGAAATTCATTCATAAGAAATCCTACAGAGCCTTGATTCATGCCATAAATAGGTTTTCCGGTGTTCATAACGTCCCGCACTGTTTGTAACATTGTTCCATCGCCACCGATTGCAACAACCACATCACTTTCTTCGAGAGAAGAATGACCATAAATGGAAATTAATTTATGGGTAGCTTTGGTGGCTTCTGTAGTTTCTGCAGAGATAAAATGAAAGCGGCTTGGTAATTTCGTCATTAAGGGTTATCCTAATATTTGCAATTTATTTTGTAGCTTACTTTTTGAGAATTTTGAAGTTGTAATAAAAGCTGTTTTCTCAACAAGAAAAGAATTTTGTGCGAAAAAGAAGCTATTTAAAGGTAAAGTATCATGGCAGGAGAGGATAAGAAGTGTGTGTAATTGCATAAATCATAAACAAGTATTTTTTATCAGAATGATAATTCACCATTGAAGCTGAGAGTGTGATCAGTTAAAAGGCTACGGATGATTTTAATAATCAGTTTTAAGCACCCGTAGCTCAGCTGGATAGAGCGCTGCCCTCCGAAGGCAGAGGTCACAGATTCGAATTCTGTCGGGTGCACCAAACTTTTCAGTTCCATTTTGTATCATTTTTGTAACAATATTGATTTTTTTGAGAATAAATTACCCCTATTTTAAAAAGAAAATTTCATTAAATTATATTATTAAGTTATATACTAAAATGGTAAAAGTAGTTTAAAACTGAGAAAGTTTTTTGCTTTTTATGGAGCAGTTCTGTTAATTATTTCAAATATCGAAATCAAGAGAGTAGGGGGGCTTAATGGGGGAATTGCTGTTATTTTATCAGAGGTATTACGCTCTGTACACAAAACAGAGAATGCTTCTTAATTTATGAGGTAAAGCTATTCCTTCCGTTATTTGAGTCAGTAGATTGGAATTGAGAAATTTTGTTTCGTTATTTAAGAGCGTAATTTGTTTATCCAATCAGTTTTAATCCTCACATAAGCGTTAGAGAACAAAAGTGCTTTTTTCTGTTTCATAAACAAATGAGCAGTATGAATATTAGGCTATAAATGAGCGAGAAAGAAAATTATGACTATTGTATTAAATCCGGGTAAAGTAACGCTTAGCGAACTTGAGGCTATTTACTGGGATGGTGAAGTAAGTAAACTTCATAATGATACGCATTTAGCTATCAAAAAGGGAGCAGATCGCATTGCTGAAATTGCTGCGGGGAGTGAACCAGTTTACGGCATCAACACTGGTTTTGGCAAATTAGCGTCGATTAAAATTGATGTAAATGATGTGACGGTTTTGCAAAGAAATCTTATTTTATCACATTGCTGTGGTGTGGGGGCACCTTTACCTGAAAATGTTGTACGTCTGGTGATGACTTTAAAGCTCATTTCATTAGGACGAGGGGCTTCTGGTGTTCGTCTAGAATTGGTGCATTTATTAGAAAACATGCTTGCAAATGGAGTTATTCCTGTCATCCCTGAAAAGGGATCTGTTGGTGCATCAGGTGATCTTGCGCCCCTTGCTCACATGGCCGCTGTTATGATAGGGGAGGGAGAAGCATTTTTTCAAAACGTTCGCATGAGTGGGGCAGCTGCTCTGGAAAAAGCAGGGTTATCGCCTGTTATTTTAGAAGCAAAAGAAGGTCTAGCTCTTATCAACGGCACCCAAACATCAACAGCATTAGCCTTGACGGGGCTTTTTCGCGGTTATAGGGCATTGTGTGGTGGGCTTCTTGCAGGAGCATTGACGACAGATGCCGTCATGGGATCAACGGCTCCCTTTCATCCTGATATCCATATTTTACGGGGACATTATGGGCAAATTGTCGTATCACAAACACTAGAAAAGCTTCTAAAGGATTCAGGAATTCGGGCTGCACATTTGCGGGATGATGCCCGTGTACAGGATCCTTATTGTATACGTTGCCAACCACAGGTTATGGGAGCATGTTTTGATCTTCTGATAGCAGCAGCAAAAACACTGATTATTGAAGCAAATGCAGTTACAGATAATCCATTGATTTTAAGCAGTGGTGAGGTTATATCAGGTGGAAATTTTCATGCTGAGCCTGTAGCATTTGCGGCTGATCAGATCGCTCTTGCTTTATGTGAGATAGGTTCCATTTCTCAAAGGCGTATTGCCCTTATGGTTGACCCAGCAGTTTCTCACGGACTTCCAGCCTTTTTAGCCCAAAATGCGGGACTTAATTCAGGTTTTATGATTGCTGAAGTGACAGCAGCTGCTTTAATGTCTGAAAATAAACAAATGGCATACCCAGCTTCAGTCGATTCAACGCCGACTTCAGCAAATCAGGAAGATCATGTTTCAATGGCTTGTCATGGTGCTCGTCGATTGTTGGCAATGAACGAAAATCTTTTCACTATTATTGCTATTGAAACGCTTATTGCTGCACAGGGAATTGAGTGTCGTGCTCCTTTGAAAACAAGTTCCTTATTACAGTTTGTCCTGGAGCATCTACGCAAAAATATTGATACTCTTAAAGGAGATCGCTATATGGCTCCAGATCTTTATAAGGGGCACATACTTATAAGTGAAGGGCATTTATTGTCCATTTTACCAGAAAAGATTTTTCCATCACTAGAATTAAAGTAGTATTTATTTTGATATCAAGTAGGGAAGAAAGAGGCACTTAATTTATGAATTTTCTTATATTTATATAAAAATTGGGGAAATGATATATTTGAGTAATAAATGCATATGTGCTTATCTCTTGGATATTTGTATCCAATTATCTCCTTAAGCATGCATAACAGTGCATGAACTAATTTTTAATACCACTGGAATGGCTTAAAATCAGTGGTAAAGCGAGTCTCGCCAATTTTCAAAGCTTTTGGAAAGTTTTGTTACGGCCCACCTTTTAAACCAGCTTCCCGCTTTAAGCATAAGTTCTCCAAGAACAACAGCCATTGTAGCGTTAATAAGGCTCTTTTTAATGTTTTCTCTCATAATAGATCTATTCTTTTCTCCAGCGTTTTGATTTGAAATGCGAATAACAACCATATCTTTCGTCTGAACAATGATATCTTTATTATATGCTAGCATGGCAGTGAAAATATTCTCTTGAGATCTGCTTTTCCAAAGTTTTTCATTAACCTCCACGATTTGCGAAAAACAGAAAATAATCGTTATGAGAATATATAATATGTTGTTTTTAAACATGTTTCCTCCTTTGTTTTGAGTAATTCTAAAATATCCTAAAAACAAGAGAAATACATAAAAAATTATTCATTCTACTGGATGCGATACACATAATTCATTCTTTCATGAATGGTAAAATCACAATAAAATATTCATAAAGTCATAATTCATGATTTTATAGCGTATTTGCTAAAAACAAAAGGCTAATCCACTTCCAAAAGCAATTTTTTCAATATTGGCTTTCATGAATTTATGTTGATAAGTCAGATCACCATGAGGCAAAATAGTCATTTTAGGGAAAACGTGTGTTTTAAAGCAATCAGATTTCTTAAGACGTGGATTGCGTTGCACTTTATCACTGATTGAAAGCCATTCCAGTGGTATTAAAAGTTTTTTCATGTGCTGTTTTGCACAATTTGTGTTTGTTTTAAGCGAAAAAAGTAATAAAGAGTTTGCTTAAGGTACTGATAAAAAATTTAACGACTCGCTCTAAATGTAGCTGTACGAATTTTGAGTTTCTATTTTTGTAAACGAGAAGAGAGTATTGCAATGAATAGTTTCATCAAATTCAGCATTTTTTCTGCAAAAAATAGAGAGTACGAAAATGAATTAAAGGACAGTTATAAAAAATTGCATTACCACTTGATCAAAATAAAATGATAAAAATAAACTATGAAAAAGTTGAATAACGCGTAAAAAGAGCGTTTTTTCGTTGTTTACGATAGAGAGTCTGGTTGGCATTGTTCAATGCTATTTATAAAAGATATCTTCTGGAAAAAAATGCAAGGCTTTATGATGCGTAAAGTGAGCATTGTGGTGCGAGTTTTATCAACAATTCAGTGAAGAAGGAAAAAAATGGGAACAAATGAGCTTAAACGAGGTATGAGTAAGCGCCAAGTTATTTTTTTAGCTCTTGGCTCCGCTATTGGAACGGGTCTTTTTTACGGGTCTGCACAAGCGATTAAGCTTGCTGGTCCAAGTGTTCTCATAGCCTATTGTATTGCTGGTTTTGCTATTTTTATGGTTATGCGAGCTCTTGGTGAGATGATTATTCACAATCCACTACCTGGTTCTTTTGCGCGTTATGCTGCAAATTACATATCGCCATTAGCAGGTTTTTTAACAGGATGGACATATGTTTTTGAGATGCTTCTCGTTGGCTTGGCTGATATCACCGCTTTTGCAACTTATATGGGTTTTTGGTATCCTGACGTTGCACCTTGGATATGGGCGCTCAGCATTACACTGATCATTACTGCTATTAACTTGGCGGCGGTAGAAGTATATGGTGAGTTAGAGTTTTGGCTGTCTTCTATTAAAATCGTTGCTATCATTGCTATGATTGTCTTAGGGGTAGCAATTATTTTGTATGGTTGGGGAACAACTCCTATTTCTTCCACTGTGAGTATCCATAATTTATGGAAAAATGGCGGTATTTTTCCCAATGGTTGGTTTGGTTTTTTGGCTTGCTTTAGTGTTGTTATCTTTGCTTTTGGTGGTGTAGAAATCATCGGCATGGCAGTGATGGAAATACAAGATCCTCATCAAACACTCTCAAAGGCAATTAATTCTACTCCTTTACGTATTTTGCTCTTTTATATCATGAGCTTAGCCATTTTAATGTCACTTTATCCTTGGAATAAAATTGGCCTTATGGATAGTCCTTTCGTTTCAATTTTTGAAAGTCTTGGGATCTCAGCAGCGGCTAATATTCTGAACATTGTTGTTGTTATAGCGGCTGTTTCGGCAATGAACAGTGCAATGTATGGCGCTGCTCGCATGATACATGGGCTCTCGCAGGAAGGTTATGCTTTAAGAAAGTTTCAATATTTATCGAAAAATGGTATACCAATCTTTGTTATTTTATTGATCTTAGGTATTTTCCTTCTTGGTGTTGTTCTGAATTATTTTTACCATGAACAGCTTTTTTTTCTTATCGCAGCAATGGCAACATTTGCGACAGTTTTCGTTTGGATGATGATACTATTTTCGCAAATTTTTATGCGGCTTAAAATGCCTAAAGAAGTGCAGTCTGGTTTGCAATTTCCAATTCCATTTTGGCCAATAGGACCTATTTTTTCTATCTTATTTATGATTTTTATTTTTGTGCTGTTATGTTTTTTTGATGATACACGACCAGTGTTAGTCGTAGGTGTTAGTTGGATTTTTTGGCTTGTTGTTTGCTTTTATGCACTTAAACTTTGTAATCCAGAAAAAAATAAGAGACGGCAAAGTGCGAATAAGAATTAAGCTAGAATAAAAGGCTGGTGATTTCATGGTAGAAGGGTAACTGCTCAACAAAAATTAGATACAACCTGTTAATCCTCATTTTGTTTGGAAGATATACGTGTGTTATTGCTGATAATAGCTGTCGAGTCATATAAAGTAGAGATAGTTACAAAATCAACAGGTCATTGTTGACGAATTAGCAATAACGTAAATTTACCTCCCTAACTTCAACTACACCAGTGCTGGATACAAGCTTTACTCTCATACAAAAGTACTCTGAAAAGAGAAGCAGTTTCCTCCGATTTTTGCAGTATTTTTTGATAAAAGAATTATTGTTATTATTTTAAGTTGTATGCAAATATTATTTCATTTAAAATTAAATATGATATTGATATTATAATCGTAAAATATTAACAGGCTTATGAGCCTTTTTATAGTAAATAAATCATTGAAAGAGGGGGAAATGAAGAAAATATTGAAATTATTGAGTGGAATAACGCTCTTAAGCACGGCGGGATGTCAGATAGGAAATCCTCCCCCATCGACTTTGGCTTTGTGGGAAAAGCCTAGGACAGATCGAGCTGTAGTTGAACAAGCACTGTTAAAATGTGGATGGAAACCAGTTTATTCTTCTCCTCAAGATATGGATTCGTATGCGAGTGAATTTGCCTCAGTTTATGAGTGCATGAAAAAAGCCGGTTTCCGGTATAAATTGCAAGATTCAAAAGGGATCTATTTTACACAACCTCCGAAAGGTGACTCGTTCCTCACCAATCTTATGATAGCGGGATATCAGCAGTTTATGGATAATGATACTTTTGGTGTGAGCAATGCAACGAAAAAAGAACGTGCTTTGATAACGCATTTTGAGAATGACAGAAAGCGTCAACAAATGAAAAAAGCTTTACAAAAGCGACCATCAGCGTCACGCACATCCTCAAAGAAGTAAGTGGTTGAAAAACACGAATAGGGAAGAGAGCTAAAAACAATGCCTCTCTTAACCCAATTACAGATAAAATCAATCAGGCTTCAGATCAGCAATGGTATTATTGACGTCTAGACTGTGTGGATATTCTTATTTGTTATTGTTTATTGAAACTTACTCGATATAAAAAAATAGTTTTGCTAAATTACATTGGTTCGTCGTCAGTAAAATTGGTTTTGCTGAATAATTGGCTTTGATTGTTCTCAATTTCAGAATGGTGTCCCCTCACGCACACTGTATCTTAGGTTATTATCTGGAGATCCACGGTATTACGCAAGTCATTTTACGTAAATATTCTCTCACCTTATGGTCTATTTAGGGATTGCTTTCATCTTTGCATGAGGTAAAGGCAGCGATGTTAAAGAACATCTTCGAAACGATTCATGGACTATTGGTGAAGCATTTATGATAGGGCCCTAAGGGAGCTTTGTTTTTATCCAAAGGTTCTGTTTACATATTAAAATTTTTATTTTAAACATTGGCCGCTTTGATATCAAAATTGGATACATCAGTTGGTATATATTGGTGAACATCACTTTAGATTGTTGTTGCTATCAAAGAGATTTTTGTTGTCTTATTTTCCACAAACTTTATCTCTTTTGTATTTTTATTGCTTTTGTATTTCCTAAAAACTGAGTTAAGTTTTTAAATTCAATTCTTTTCAAAATTTGTATTTCATAGTACTTTTCATTATCAATATAAGCCCATTGAGATTTTTCTTTGGTGTTTTGCACGACTTTTTATAATTTGGGGGATCATTTTCAAAAAGTTGCAACAAGCGTAAATTGTGATTTTTTATTTTTCATTCTCGCTTTACATAAAGCACAAAACAAATTATTCATACTATTATAAATGATGTAAGCGGTATTTTTATTTGTTAATTTTATACTTATTGAATTTTAAATCTTTGTATCTAAACCTTTTGTTTTTGTTAAGAAAAAGAAAGTTTAAAGAATGATGATGATGAGAGCGTCTAAAAATCGCTTATATTCGCACGTTTTTACGGTAGCTATTTTTTCTTTTTTACCAAACATAGATGTTGAGGCACGTTCTTCTTCATTGGTATCGCTTTCGTGCGATGAAGGACAATTACCTTATCGATGCAATGATGGTGCAAAACATACAATAAGTGATAAAGCGTACCAATTTGTTACACTACCTAGGGAAAAGAATGGGAGTAACAACTCTCTTATATCATCTGCTGTTATAGTAGCAGAGGAGCCAAATACAGTTATTCAGGCAATGCGTGTACACGTTGAAGGTACTGATAGTGTGAAAGGTACCTATGGCGTAATTGCATTGCAAGGTGGAAAAGTTGTTTTGGGTGATTCAACTTTTAACAATGTATCAACAGGTTTTAAGGCTGATAATGGAACAATTGAGGTAAATCGTGGATCAATCGAGGCTTCTCAGGTAGGTGTCTACGCAGAGAAGCAAGGAACATCTGTTCTTTTAACGAATACCCAAATTAAGATAGAAGGTCAGGGTATTGGCCAAGAGGTAGCTCTTTTCAGTGGTGCTGATGCGCGTATTAAGATGACGGGAGGCTCTATTGATGTAACAGGGGCGGCTGCCCTTTATGTGGGATCAAGGGGGAGTACAATTTTAGATGGTGTGACCATTACATCACAAAGCCAGAGAACGGTGGATAAAGAAAATACGAATAAAGAAGGTAAGGTTGCTCATACAGTTTTAAATGTAAATCCGCATGGCTCTCTTTATTTAAAGGATAGCAATATTATGGCTGCTGATGTTGGTATTTTACGAGTTGGAGCGGATTTTAACGTACAGTCAGCCGTCAACCAAGAAGAAGATATTTTAATTTCGCGGGTTAATATTGAAGATTCGACAATGACGGTGACAGGTAACAAGCATGGTATGCATTTTGATAGAAATAAAGAAAACCATGAATACGAAAAAGCAATAGTCTTTTTAAAAAAGACGATTTTTGAGGTACCAGATGGTACGGCTATTTATAGCAAGAAGAGTAGTAGTTATATCGCACTAACAGAAGGCTCAAAGATTTCCGGTGATTTATTGTTAACAGCTGAGAGGGGGGCTTCTGTGGCGGTTTTGGCTTCTTCTTCTTCTTTGACAGGGGGCACCCGTGTTGCTGATGATTCTATTGCTGAACTTTATTTGACGGAAGGGTCAAAATGGGTTTTAACAAAAAGGAAAGACATAAATCAGCAAGTTTTGAACGGTGTAATGTCGTCAATTTCGTTTGTAAAACTTTCTGATAGTGTTATTGCCTTCGAACCTCTAGGATTTCAGGAGTATCAGATACTTCATATTGGAAAAGGGGCGGAAGAAGCTTATAGTGCGCAGGATAATGCACGCCTTTATCTTAATACGCATCTTAATGCTGATGGTTCGCTCAACAATCAAAAGACTGACAGGCTTTTGATTCATGGTGATGTTTCTGGAAAAACAACAGTCTATGTGCAATTTGTTGAAGATTCTCAGAAAGGGATGGCAGGTAACGGGGATTCTCAAAGTATTTCACTTATTCAAGTTTCTGGAAAAGCCGCTGAAGATGCTTTTCAGTTGAGTAGTACTTATATTGCGTTGGAAGGTTTGCCATACCAATATTATCTCCACGCGTATGGACCAAGTTCTTCTTTGGGGAAGGCACAGACTGCTCAAAGGTTAGTTAAAGGCGATGGAGATTTTTGGGATTTCCGCCTCGAGAGTAAGTATGTTCAGTCTGTTTCGGTTGCATCTGTGACATCTGATTCTGAATTATCTGAATTAAAGGTGAAGGATGTTGTTCCACAAGTTCCAACCTATCTTCTTTTACCCAATGTTTTATTCCATGCTGGTTTGGTGGATATCAGCAATCAAAACCAACAGTTGAGAACTACGCGATTTGTCTCCGGAAGACTGCTCGAAAACAATGAAATTCCTGCTTTATTTGTTCGTGGTTATGGTGGAAATTATCATTATGTCTCAGATCTTTCCGCATTTGAATATGGGTACGCAGGCAATTTTGACTATCACTCTGTAGAGACAGGCGTTTTGTTCAAAACAATAGAGAGCGCATACAGTATTACATCCTTTGGGGTTACGGGGACACACGGAAAACTTTCTTTGCGTCCTTTGGATGTTGAACAAAGCCAAAAAAGCACATTTAATAAGTGGTCAGTTACGGCGTATGGCAGCATGATGCATAATGCAGGCTTTTATGTGGATGCTTTTTTATCTTATGGTCTCTTTAAAGGTGATGTTCTTACCCATACGTGGGGAAAAACAGCAGCATTAACAGCAAATCCTCTGAACATTTCTTTATCTGCTGGAAAAGAATTTACGACAGGGGATAAAGGTCTTGTTTTTGACCCGCAGGTTCAGCTTATTTATCAACATCTTCAGTTTCATAAGGCTCGTGATATTGATGGTTTTGATATTGAGATGGGAAAATTGGATCAGTTGGTTATGCGTATTGGTGGGCGTTTAACAAAAACGCTTCCTGCTTCTCAAGAGGGGCGCGTTATTTCCTTCAATGGCAAGCTTCATTTTGCACATGGTTTTAGAGAAAAACAATTTGTGCATTTTAAAGATGCTTTCCAGTTGGGAGCCTTTGGTTCTTTCTTAGAAGTTGGATTGGGTATCCATTCGCATTTATCCCCTAAAGTGACACTCCGTAGTGATCTAATCTATCAACGTAAATTCACTAAAGCTGGTTTTTCTGGAGTTCGTTTTTCTGGTGGATTGCGTTATCATTTTTAATCAATCTTTTGGAAAATTGTAATGAAGATAAAGGCTTTAGTGTATTTTTGAGTTTAAGACAGAAATGGAAAATACTAAGATGTGTTGAGTACATCAGAAAGTGGTAATGTTTGCTATTATGTCTTGCTTTTGTCTTTATGATGTTTTTCCATTTTTTAAATTAATTTAAGCGAATCTGTTATTACTGGAGGAAAGATCAAAAGAATGAAAGCTGTCATCACTCTAAAGATTTTTCTCGGATTGATTATTTTTTAGAATTTTTGCAGCTATAGCAACTTGTAGAGTGGATCTTTATAGAAAGCCTTTATAAAATAAATATAATCAATAAGCTATATGTTTTTATTTTTTAGCTATTCTTTAATGTCTGCCTTAATCGCTCAACTTTTATAAAGATTTTCATGTATAAGTTAGAACAAAAAAGCAGCAACTGGTACAAATTTTTATTGAACACGAAGAAACGCCAAATGGACAAGGAGGACGCTAATCTGAAATGGCCAAAACGAGAGTGACATATATGAGTAATCTGATATGAAGCACGGTAAGAATGACGAATTAAATGATAATGTCTCTTTAGAAACTAATTCTTTATGAAACCTCTTTGCCAATGTAGCTTGGAAAAAGCTATGATTTTTCATTATAAGTGAGAGAGATACGATAATGAGATATTAGAGTTTTTTACAAAATTTCTGCTTAACTCTGATAGAAAACTAATTCATATCGTTCGTTTTGTATTTTTTATATTTAAAGACAGTCATACTTTGAAAGCCTTTTTATGTTTCGTGGTGTAAGCGGAAGATTTTTAAATAATTAAGCATAAATTGCTTTTCATCCATGATAAGAGTAAATACGAAGCGTAGTGCATTTTGTAATACTATGTCGATAGAATTTATAAATTAAGATCGACGATTATAGAAAATAAAAATTATGGGGGACAGGAGGGAACCAGTTTTTTTGAGCGCTGTGTTGGATATACGTAAAATTTATAGTTGTGTAAGGAAAACTGTTGCTAACACGATGAATGCGCTTGTTTTAGGTGTTATAGGCGGGTTTTCTTATGAAATATTTGTGCTTTTCGTATCAATATCTTTGCATTAGAATTTTTGCCGATATTCCTACCGGTATTTTAGCTGATCGCGTGAAGCATAAAAAAGTGTTTTTTTGATGGAATGCTTTACGTTAGAAATGCTTCGATGCTTTTATTGTTTCCAATCTTGCGTGATCTTTCTCATCAATTTATTATTTTTGTAGTTGTAATAAATGCGATTTTTTTAATTTTTGGTAACTCAATGTTATCAGGAGCCTATGAAGCATAGATTTATGGCAATGAATATACGAGATTATGTGTTTACAGCTCTTAATAAAAAAGACTTAAAGAATATTTTTACTTTGCAAAGTTATATATTTAAAATTTTTCTTCTTTTTATAATTGATTTTATTAATATTGTTGTAGAATTATTTTTTTGTACCATGAATATAAGTGTTGCACTAAAAGAAATTGAAAATATTTTTGTTTATTATATCGTTTTTTATTTATATGTATTATTGCAACATAATGATTCATGTTCATTTTTCATATAAAATAATTCATGTATATTTATAATGAAATATATTAATTTATTTTTTGTTGTAGACATTATTGGTAATTTTGTAATATTAAAAAATATGTATTTTTATAGTTATTTTTCTCTTTAAATTTAGCGGTTATGGTTGGAAAAATCTGAAAAAAATCACTAACAATAAGAGTTTTAGTGTTTATACGATTATGTTTTTTTTCATTATGTTATTAACATATGTTTATTTATAGCAATGTAGAAACTTTTCAGATACGTTTGGATAGTTTTTCTACGTGTTAAGTGTGTAAAACAGATGAGGAGAAGCTGAAAACGTGACTGTGAATGCGACACTCAAATTCTAGTGTAAGCCGATTGGCTAAATAAGCTCTTAAAGTGCCTGACATAGTGCTAAGAATTATGCTAAACAACATGATAACAATCATCGGGATCAACGAATAATATAGGGGTTTTCTGCTCGCCGGAATGTTGTGACAGCCCTTGTATTGAAACGATTTATTAGAGGCATTTCACTCCTTTATTAAACGGTTTGTTATCAACACAGGCGATCCCGCTTATGATGTTCAAGCGAATATTTTTTGATTCACTGTAAGAGGGGATGAAATGAAAGAATCTTACTTGTATTCGGTATTCTCATTCAATATGCAAAACAATAACTTATCTTTATAAATCAATGCGCTGATATGGTAAAGATGCGATCAGATAATCATCTGAAAAATAAAAGGATTAATCAGTGCGCACGCAAGACAATAGCAACAAAACTGAGTTCGATGACGGTGTGAATATATTTCTTGATGGTTTTTGTAAAACAAGAGAAGGATAGCAAATTTTCGGGTAAATAATACATTTGATTTTATTATTTTGTTAAGAGAAAACTGTATTTCATGTCCATGTTTTAAAAGTATTGTAAATACTATTATTGCTTAATTAAAATATACAATTTATATAAAATAATATAAGAATAATGTATTTTATATATTTATGCGTATTTTTATTATTTAATACTGTATTGATTTTGTTCTAAATCGTATGATAGGCAATTTCAACTGTATCGTTATGATATGTCATTTAAATATATAAAGAGAATTAAAATGAGTATTTCAAGTTTATCACATGATTCAGGCAATACATGTAGTCCTTCAGTTTTTTTTAATACAGCGCATTCAGCAGGGCAAGTAGGTCACTCGATAGGATCGCATGTAGATGAAGTTGAAGGAGCTATATTAGGAGGGGGTGCAGCACTAGCACTTGCACCGGAAACAGGAGGTTTAAGTGTTGTAGCGGGTGCCTTAGGAGCCGCTACAGCGGGAGGTTATGTGGGTTCAGTAATCGATGGTGCAGCTGGTTATATTACTGGGGGTGGGATGGGTCTCGTATATAATACTTATCAATGTATTAATAAGTAATTTATAAAACATACACGATATATACTTAAAATAATAATATATTTGTAGACATATTTTAATTAAATATGCCTACATTTGTTTGTGAAATGAGTTTCAGTTATATATAATATATAATTATATATATTTTATTCGGAAATTTTATTTGTTATGAATATTTTTAATATTATTTTTTGAGTTATTTTTAGCAATATGTTGCTTGATTATATTTATATCTTTTATTGAATTATATTATACTTATAAAGGATGTAGTAAAAACGGTATTAAGAAAAAAGTAATTAATAAGAGTAATTTCATTTTTTATATTATTTTATTATATTAAGTTTTATGTAATTAATCATTTATTTTAATTAACTATTTTATATATAAAAAGTAAAAATAATATAATAAATAACTATTATTGTGATATTTATACTATTTTAAATGAAGTATATTATGACTGATATTATTTTTATTATTAAAAACGCATTATTTGCAACAAATATTTTTGTACTTTTGAGTATATATTTTTCTAAATCAACTTTTCCTACTTGGTGTCAGTCTATAAAGTTAGGATCAATTATAATTGTTATTTACTTTATAATATATTTTGGACTTTATTATTTATTAAACTAATTAAATATATAAATTTTTAATAAACGTAAACAGTATTTATACTTTTTCAACTCTACAAAGTGGATAATGAAAGCTTCATATCAGGCAAGTAGGTGCTATCGGTAGATGTTATTGAAATATATGTATATTTTAGTTTTTAATTGTTATGGTGGGCGTTATTGATGTGGATGGATTTTATTAATTTTATTGTAGAATTGTTGCATTCAATCATAATTGTAATTACATTTACAATTATATTTTTTTGTACTATGAATCTAAAGGTTACAGTAAAAAATAGACTAAGAAAAAGCTATTATCACTAGTAAATTTATTTTTTATATTTTTCTTCCATAATGTCTTTTGTTACATTTATTATTATATTTTATAAGTTTAATTTACTTAATTCTATATTAAACTTTATAAAATAAACTGTATTTTTTATTATTTATTACAATTGCTATTATTATATTGTATAAAATTTATTTTTCTTATTTTAAAATCTTAATGAGCTTATTTTTCGTGGCTAATGGGTCAAAGAGCAAAATAAAAATTTGTATCCTCTTTTCAATAAACAAAGATGATTCTTTAATCTGATGTTGTACAAAATAAACCTATAGCTATATGGATGTTGTTGCTTATCGATGATAAAACTAATGTGATTGATGATGTAGAGGTTAAAAAAGAGTGAGATTTTTTTTGCCTGAAATTCATACCTTCTTACCAACACCTTTTGAAAATAATACAAGAGAGGAAATAAGTGCTAAGAAAATACTGAGCATTTATAATGAGATTTTCCATTGATGCTAACGCTTTTGCATTTAATAATGTATTAATTGCATGGTATGATTTGTTCTAAAATTTCATTTGAAATCCGTAGATAACCTTTTTCTGATTTGTTATTCAATAGCTGTATTAATATATAATACAAGTGTTTGAGATAACAAAACATCACAATAGTAAACGCTTTTGAATTCACATACACAACACTGGATTGCTTATTGATCAAAACAATCTATGCACCTCAAAGTTACTTAATTTTTTTATTTAAAGTTGGCATTTGAACTAATTTTCGTGATTGATACCTTGTCTTACGATAAAAGGGTATGCGCTGTGATTTTGATATCCAGAAACTTTTGCATCCCTCCCCAAAAAATACAATAATACAATCTTATGATTATTATGGATTTCATTCTTATAAACTAAAAGAAGCATAATGATTAGCATTACGAATGGTTGTGCAAAATGCGTTTATCAGGAGCTATTTAGTCTCTTTGTGATTTACAATTTTTTTTATCATCTTACTTTAGCTAAGAGGTAATATGTACTAAGTTTCATTTATCTATTTTATCTAAAAAGGGTGGAGTTATATTAATGTCAAAAAAAGTCATGATCGTGGAAGATAACGAACTAAATATGAAATTATTTCGTGATCTTGTAGAGGCGAGTGGTTATGAAACCGTTGAAACACGTAATGGTCTTATGGCATTAGATTTAGCGCGTTCATCAATGCCTTCTCTTATCCTTGTGGATATTCAGTTGCCAGAGGTATCAGGAATCGATGTCATTAAACAATTAAAAGAAGATGAAAAATTGAGATCTATTCCTGTTGTTGCCGTAACGGCCTTTGCTATGAAAGGGGATGAAGAGCGAATTCGTGCAAGTGGATGTGAAGAATATATGTCAAAGCCGATCTCTGTTCCGCATTTTATCACAATGGTAAAGCACTTTTTAGACTGAAGCTATACTAAGTGATGATAGAAAAAGCTAATGAGGGAACTGCAGTTGTATCGCGAATGTTTTTGTAAACGGGCGCACAGTTAGGTCTGAGCTACTGAAGTATAGATCTTAAAAATTGAATCCAAGATTTCCAAAGGCTTCCGATCAAGCTCCTTTGAGCTCTTATCTATCAGGAAAAAAATAATCGTTTTACGCCCTTAAATTTTTCTCACGATAGAGAAGGATTGGTTACCCCCGTTCTCTTCAAAAAATCGCTTTAATAAGCATAAAGCCCCGCAAAAACGGGGCTCGATGTCTTGCAACAAAAGTTGAAATTAGCGCTTTGAGAATTGGAAAGAACGACGCGCTTTTGCTTTACCGTATTTTTTACGTTCAACAACGCGGCTATCACGGGTAAGAAAGCCCCCCTTTTTCAAAATTGCGCGAAGTTCTGGCTCGTAATAGGTTAAAGCTTTGGAAATACCATGGCGTACTGCACCTGCTTGTCCAGAAAGACCACCGCCTGCAACGGTCGCAACAATATCAAATTGGCTATCTCTGTTGGTTGCAACAATCGGTTGACGAAGAATCATTCTAAGAACAGGACGCGCAAAATATTTGTCGAATTCTTTATTGTTAATGATGATTTTTCCAGAGCCTGGTTTGATCCATACGCGAGCAACAGCATCCTTACGTTTTCCTGTTGCATAGGCACGTCCTTGTGAATCAAGTTTTTGCACATGGACAGGAGCGACATTTTCATTGGCTTCTACAATATTTGTTACTGCACCAAGCTCAGAAAGAGAATTAATTTCAGCCATAATCAAGCAATCCTTTTGTTTTTGCGGTTTAAAGCACCAACGTCAAGAGCTTCGGGCTGTTGTGCCGCATGCGGGTGTTGGCTTCCAGCATAAACACGTAAATTCTTCAATTGGCGACGACCAAGTGGTCCACGAGGAATCATGCGCTCCACAGCCTTTTCAATAACGCGTTCAGGAAAACGTCCTTCAAGGATTTGGCGTGCTGTGCGCTCTTTGATTCCACCAATATATCCGGTATGCCAATAATATTTTTTATCTGTATATTTTTTACCAGTAAGAGATATTTTGTCTGCATTAATGACGATAACATTATCACCATCATCGACATGTGGAGTAAATGTAGCTTTATGTTTGCCACGTAAGCGGTTAGCAACGAATGTGGCAAGACGACCTAAAACGAGGTTCTCTGCGTCAATAATAACCCATTTTTTCACCACTTCAGTTGGCTTTTGTGAAAAAGTTGCCATAGAAGTATCCTTTATTAAAACCCTTTAACATAAGGGCATTTTTGTTGCTTTGCGTTGAAAATTGTTACCATAGCGATATTTAACGCGTATCATCCGCTCTGATATAATGTCTTTTGTTGCACGTCAAGAGAAAATAAAAACTTATAAAAACAGAGTCTTATGATTGAGGTATTATGGTACTCCACATTGGGGTGTAGATACATTTTAAGTGAGAATGGATATTCCAAAAGAGTGCTTTATCTCTAACTGTTGATTGTATTTTATTTGCTTTCATTGTAAAACGAACGACGATGCAGCGTCCTCGTTATTTTCTCAATGTTGAATCTTCTGCTTGTAGTCAGGCTTGGTTAGATGCCCTTGATATTCGAGGAATAAATAATGCGCGCGCTATTTCTCAAAAATTTGGTTTTCCAGATGCGTTAGCGCGCGTTCTCTCGGCAAGAAATGTGGATGAATCTGAAGCTGTTGCTTTTATCAATCCCACATTGCGTACGCTCATGCCTGATCCAGAAAGTTTTATGGATATGGAAATAGCAGCAGAGCGCATCGTTAAAGCTATTTTAAATCAAGAGAAGGTTGCTGTTTTTGGTGATTATGACGTTGATGGTGCTTGTTCATCGGCACTTGTAGCGCGCTTTCTTCGTTATTTGGGTATCAAAGTAAAAATTTATATTCCTGATCGTATTGTTGAAGGATATGGCCCAAATGAACAAGCAATGAGAATGCTTGTGCAAGAAGGTGCCCATTTGATTATCACCGTTGACTGTGGTGCCAACAGTCCAGATGCAGTAAAAGCAGTAAGGCTTGCAGGGGCTGATGTTGTGATTTTAGATCATCATCAAATGTCAGAGATCCATCAGGAAGCTGTTGCTCTTGTCAACCCTAATCGTCCTGATGATTTTTCTGGACAAGGGCATTTATGTGCCGCTGGCGTTGTCTTTGTTACATTAGCTTGGGTTCATCATTTGTTGCGGAAGAAAAACTTTGCTGGAAAGCTTCCTGACCTTTTAAGCATGCTTGATCTTGTTGCATTGGCGACCATATGTGATGTCGTTCCGTTACAAGGCGTTAATCGCGCTTTTGTCGTGAAAGGGCTTCAAGTTGCTCGTTCTATGCATAATTTCGGGATAGCAGCTTTAACTAAAGTTGCGCGTATAGGTGAGCCGCTTAATAGTTTTCATTTAGGTTTTTTATTAGGTCCTAGAATTAATGCAGGAGGCCGTATTGGAAACCAAGCTTTGGGAGCACGTTTGCTCTGCTGTGATGATAAAGATGAAGCTGACAAAATAGCAGAACAATTGGATCGGCTTAATCAAGAACGCCAAGAAATGGAGGGTATTCAATTAGCGCAAGCAGAATCTTATATTGCTTCTTTCTGTCAAGAGCGAGAAACACCGTTGTCACTTGTGATTGCTCATCAAGAATGGCATCCTGGAATCATTGGTATTCTTGCATCCCGCTTAAAAGAGCGTTTTTTTTGTCCTGTTTTTGCAATTGCTTTGAAAGAAGATGGAAGCGCAGTAGGATCTGGGCGCTCAATGAGCGGTATAGACTTAGGAGAACTTGTTCGTGAAGCTGTTGCATTAAATTTATTAGAAAAGGGGGGAGGGCATAGTATGGCAGCTGGAATCACAATTCAATCGACAAAAATTGATCATTTTCGAGAGTGGCTGGAAGAAAAAGTTTCTTTAAGAGTTTCACAGTTGCATGCTAAAAGGTCTCTTAGTATAGATGGTTGTCTTTCTGCTTCTGGAGCCAATAAAGCGCTTTTTGATATGATAGAAAAAGCAGGGCCATTTGGTTCAGGGAATACGACACCTGTCTTTGTTTTTCCCTCTCATCGGTTAATCAATTTAAGTGAGGTGGGAAAAGGGCATCTCCGCCTTGTTATTTCTAATATGGAAGGAAAAAAACTGCAAGGAATAGCTTTCCGTGCGATAGGGACATCACTTGGTGATTTCCTTTCTAAAAACATTGGTGAAATGATCCATTTGGCTGGTAATCTTAGTTTGAATTATTGGAATGGAACTATCAATCCACAATTACGCGTTATTGATGCAGCAGCAGTGGTTTGAGAGGAATATTGTTTGAAAATCATATATCTAGATTAGAAGCAAAAGTAGAATTTTCTTGTATAAATCGAAATCTTGCTTCTGGCTTTGTTCCCATGAGGCTTTCTACTATATGTTTTGTTTCTTGCATTTCTACAGCGTCAATAGAAACGCGTAACAGGGTACGTTTTTGAGGATGCATAGTGGTTTCTTTAAGCTGTTCAGCACGCATCTCTCCAAGCCCTTTAAAGCGTCCAATCTCGATTTTAGTTTTCCCAGTGAATTCAGTTTTTAGTAATTCTTCCTTATGGGCATCGTCACGTGCATAAGCAACTTTTCCTCCTTGCGATATCCTGTAAAGGGGAGGTACAGCAAGGTATAAATGTCCTTGACGAATAAGATCAGGCATTTCTTGAAAAAAGAAGGTGATAAGGAGTGAGGCAATATGAGCACCATCAACATCCGCATCCGTCATAATGATAATACGTTCATATCTGAGATCTTTTTCGCGATACTTAGACCGCGTTCCACATCCAAGAGCAAGTATAAGATCACCAATTGTTTGGCTTGAGTTCATTTTATCGTGTGCGGCACTGGCCACATTTAAGATTTTACCACGAAGAGGCAAAATTGCTTGGTTTGCTCTGTTCCGCGCTTGTTTAGCGGAACCACCGGCAGAATCACCTTCAACAATGAACAATTCAGCACCAGCGGCAGAATTTTGGCTACAATCTGCGAGTTTGCCAGGTAGACGTAATTTACGTACAGCAGTTTTTCGACTTATTTCTCTGTCTTGGCGCCGTTTAACGCGTTCTTCAGCACGTTCAATAACCCAATCGAGAAGTTTTGTTGATTCCTGTGGAGAATTTGTCAGCCAATGATCGAAAGGATCGCGTATTGCATTTTCAACGATACGCTGTGCTTCGATTGTAGCTAATCGATCTTTGGTTTGTCCAACAAATTCAGGATCTTTGATGAAAATTGAAAGTATTGCAGCGGTTGAAATCATAACATCATCGGAGGTAATGATAGCAGCACGCTTATTTCCTATTAATTCAGCGTAGGATTTCAATCCGCGCAAAAGAGCTTGACGCAGTCCTATTTCGTGTGTTCCACCTTCTCCAGTGGGAATAGTATTGCAGTAAGATTGTACGCAGGCATCACCACCATGCCAAGCGACAGCCCATTCAACAGAGCCATGACCATTATAGTGTTTTGTCTTACCAGAAAAAATTTCTGATGTGACCCGATATTCATTTTCCAAAGACGAGAGTAAATAGTCTTTAAGTCCATCAGGAAAGTGGAAAACAGCTTTCTCAGGAATATTTTTTGTACCTTCGAGTATGGCAGGATCGCAGTTCCAGCGAATTTTTACGCCGCCAAAAAGATAGGCTTTAGAGCGCGTCATCTTATAAATTTTTTCTGGATCAAAAGCTGCTTTTTCACCAAAAATTTTACCATCAGGGTGAAAACGAACACGTGTGCCACGACGATTATACACATCGCCCAAATCTTCCAATCCAGATTGAGGAATACCGCGCGAAAAGCGTTGTCGGTAAAGTTTTCGTTCTCGTGCTACCTCTACTTCCATATCATCGGAAAGAGCATTGACGACAGAAATTCCTACTCCATGGAGCCCACCAGCAGTTTGATAAGCTTTTCCATCAAATTTTCCACCTGAATGGAGTTGCGTCATAATGACTTCGAGAGTAGATTTTTCAGGCATTTGAGGATGATTTTCAACAGGAATGCCACGTCCATTATCTGTAACCGTTAAATAACCATTTTTATCTAAAGATACATCAATTAAGTCCGCATAACCAGCAACGGCTTCATCCATCGCATTATCAATAATTTCAGCAAACAAATGATGAAGCGCTTTACTATCTGTTCCACCGATATACATTCCAGGACGTAAACGCACAGGTTCTAAGCCTTCAAGAACTCGAATTGAGTGCGCGTTATAGTTATCTTCGTGTGTATCTTTTTTCGAAGTCATCGCTTCTGAGCTCACTGGAATTTGCGGACTTTTTTCTTTTGTATTTATCCGAGACTGAGTATTATTTAAGACACTAAAAAGATCTTTGTTATTATCGCTCATGGCGTTTGATTATCCACCTCATTCAATAAACTATTTAATCAAAATAGATTTTATGCCTGTTTTTTATTTAAAAATCAATGAACTTAGGAAACATCAACTGTTGGACCAAAAATTTGTTCAAATGCTTGTTTCAGAGCAATATCAATATCATGCATTATTACAGGGAAACCTAGATCAAGAAAACTGGTTACACCATGATTTGTAATTCCACAAGGAACAATTCCTGAATAATGCGCTAAATTTGGATTAACATTGATAGAAACGCCATGAAAGCTTACCCATTTGCGTACACGAATGCCAATAGCCGCGATTTTATCTTCTGGAGAGAAGTTGCTTTGTATTAAAGGGTTGTTGGGACGTTTAACCCAAACACCGACGCGATCTTCGCGGCGTTCACCTTTAATATTAAATTTTGCAAGCATCTGTATGATCCATTCTTCTAACGCACCAATAAAAGCACGAATGTCTTGTTTTCGACGTTTAAGATCAAGCATAATATAAGCGATACGCTGTCCTGGACCATGATACGTAAATTCACCGCCACGGCCGGCCTCATAAACAGGGAATAAGTGAGGTGCTAAAAGATCTTTTTTTTTCGCGCTTGTACCAGCTGTATAAAGGGAAGGATGCTCAAGAAGCCATACTTGTTCACGTGCGGTTTTTGCAAGAATATTTTCTACGCGCTTTTCCATATAATGCAGTGCTTCAGGATATTCGACCAAGCTATCGCTTATTTTCCATTCGACAGGTGGATTGCCAGCGATTGTTTTAAAGTGATGTTGTAAGTGATTACGATCAGTATGTTTCAATTCAAATGTCATGGCAGGATTTACATTGGCGTTCGAGTTTATATTGTAATCAACGAAGGTGATTGCAGAGTAAGGTATAGAGCTATTTATTAAAAGATAATAGGTCTATAAATTTTATTTTAAGAAAATTCGTTACGCCCAAAAATCTACACTTCTTTTTACCATCTCCCTGTTGCACCACCACCACCTGATGATCCACCACCACCCCTGAAACCTCCTCCACTTGGAGGACCACCGAATCTTCCACCAGGGTATCTGCCACCGGCACTTAAGTTAAGAAACCAAGGTGTGAAGATGATACCTAGCCAGAGATACTTTTGTGGACCTATTTTTTTACCAAAAATCATTGCAAGAATGGGGAGACCAAACATTATAAAAAAGACTAAAAACAGAATTGCACTGATTAGCATTTCTTCTTTTTCAGCTTGTTTACGTTGCTCTTCAACAATTTTAGCTTTTTCTTTGATTCGAAAGGTAAAATCAGAATCACTTTCTGTAATAACCTTAATAATTGCATCAACTGCTTCAACAATTCCTTTTTGATAATTTCCTTCGCGAAAATTGGGAACAACAAAGTTATTAATGATGACGGAGGAAAGAGCGTCTGTTAACTCTCCTTCCAAACCATATCCTACTTCAATACGTACTATGCGTTCATTCGGTACAATGACCAGTAATACACCATTATTGAGCTGTTTTTGACCTAATCCCCATGTGCGAAAAAGAGAATTACTGTAGGTTTCTATATCACTTCCTGAAAGGGTGGGGAGAGTTACAAGAACAATTTGGTCACCTGTTTTTTCTTCGAGTGCAGCCAGTTTTTTTGTCAAGTTTTCCTTTGTTGCATTATCGAGCAAATGAGCCACGTCGTTAACATAGCCTGTTAAAGGAGGAAATTTTGTCTGTGAACAAGCAATACTCCCCAATGCAGCAACTAAATACAGAGAGCAGATAAAAGCCCATAATTGTATAAATACAATACGTTGCGAAGAGTATCGAAATGATTTCATTAATTAAAATTGACCTTCGGTGTTTGTTGACTATTGGTATCGATCGTAAATGTGGGCATAGGCTTAGCATCACGAAACCATAGTTTTGCCCAAATCATTGTTGGCATTGTTTTTAATGCAGTATTATATACACGTACTGTTTCAATATAATCACGGCGTGCAACAGAGATACGGTTTTCAGTCCCTTCTAATTGTGATTGAAGAGCAAGAAAATTCTGGTTTGCTTTAAGATCAGGATAGTTCTCAACAACGGCCATAAGACGTGAAAGTGCAGTTGATAAATTTGCTTGATTGTTGAGATACTGTTGCATTATTTCTGGGTTATTCAACATGTCGGCATTAATGTTCACTTGTGTTGCTTTTGCACGTGCTTCGATGACGTTCGTAAAAACAGCCTGTTCATGTGATGCGTAGGCTTTGACAGTTTCTACAAGATTGGGAATGAGATCTGCTCGGCGTTGATATTGGTTCAACACTTCACTCCATGCTGCATGTGCTTTTTCTTCATTTGTTGGTATTGTATTAAATCCGCAACCACTTAAAGATGGTATTAAACATGCCAAGAGAATAGCAATTAAGAATCGTCTTAACATTTTGATTATGGGATAAATAAATATAATTGAAGCATTTTGTACATTTAACATAAAGATATCTCCGTAGCCATTTTATGATTATATAGGATTTACCTTTTCTATAAAAAGTATTTCTGATTTTATAAAAAGACATTTTATGAAGAAATTTATATTTATATGCGTTTTTATCGCATGTATCGTATTTAAGGCGATGAGTTAATATGAAAGTAATAATGACTCTATCAACCAATTTATAAAACAATTTATATTGTTTATTTTTAATTTTAATTATTATTATAAAATTTTCTCCTCTTTTCGCTTTTTGATTCAGAACTTGCTTGTTTTCATGAGATAACAATAGGAAAGAAAGTTCTGGATGACTTGGAGATAAAGATATCATTAAAAAATCAGTAAAAACAATACGTTATTGATAAATTATGAGTAATTTCCTTTAAGAAAGCAATATATGGTTAAAATTTTTATTTAAGAAACTTGCATCACAAAAAGAGTAAAGCTACGTTAATAAGCATGGGCGATAAGAGAAAAACTTGTCTCACGCTCTCTTTTATTTTTATCCCTTGCTATGGTGAGGTATGTTTTACTATCTCATAAATCAATTAGATCACAGGGACTGAAAGAAATTCCTATAGATAAACGCGTTTTAATAATAGGGCAGAAATAATGCCACTGGATGAAAAAGAACGAATTAAAAGCAGAAGTACATATGCAAAACTGTCTATGTGCCGAGAAAAAGCTTCAGATTCTGCTATTTTAGAATAAGAGCAAGATATACTTTTTTGATGTTCTCTTTCAAATAAAAAGACAGGAGAAGTCAAATATCCTTTGAAAGAACTCCAAAAAATAAATTGGCACACAAGCTAGTGACACGTTATACAAAATGTGGTGACAAGCTATAATTTTTAAAAATCGAATAGCGAAGGGAATAAAGACCATAATTTAAAAATCAATGGCTTTTAACCAAGCGCGTTCTAGTTTATTTTAACAAAATCAGTATCTTAATAAGATATGAGGGAACTTTATAGGTATTGAATTATTACGTTTTTTTTGTTCCTATCCCTCATTTTTTTGTAGCTTTTTTATTGCTTCTAGTGCCAGCCTTTTGCGGTCTGCGCTCTTTGTATAAAGGGACGCCATTTTATCTTCTGTCCAGCCAAAAATTGCTTTCAATTGTGATACTGTTGCACCGGAATTAGCGGCACGCGTCGCTGCTAATTTTCGCAACCCATGGGCTGATTTTTTAATTCCAGCCGCATTACAAGCGTCTCTAAATGCATTACCAAAGCTTTCTTTGATAAATTTTTGATTAACTTTACTACAGATGAATGTTTCCTCTCCAACAGGACCAATTTTAAGTGTCACTGCTAATTCTGGTAAAATGGGAAGAAAAACATCTGTTTGGAATTTGCTTTTTTCTGTTTTGAGATGAATGATATTATCTTTGACGTCTTTCCAACCAATACGAACGACATCACCACGACGCAAACCCGTGTAGAGAAGAACGTCAATCCAAACACGTTCATGGGTACCATGTGACCAGTGTTGGTAATATTTTTCAACATCTTCTTCTGTCCAAGCAGCAAATCCATCTTTATTGCTAAGAGCTGGTCTTTTGACTCCTATTGTTGGATTGCTTTCCAAAAGATCTTGTTCAATTGCCCAATTAAAAAGTCCATTAAGGGCTTTCAGAAAATTTTGGGCAGCTGAAGGTGTTTCTTTACGCCGTTCAACACCAGCTATGATATGTTTCTTATCAATTGCTTGGTATGGAATGTTTCCTATGGTGTCAGAAACTTTCATCAGAATGAGTTCCCGTTGTCTTTTTGTAGCTTTAGCGAGGCTATACCAATTGACGCTATTAAAATATTGTTTAAGCAGCCATGCAAATGAACCTTCAGTAAGTTTACCGATTTTAGGTTTAGGAGGTATAATCCCTTGTAATTCGGCAAGAGCGTTTTTGTAGTTGTCAACAAAGTCTTGCGTTCCATAGGTTCCACGGATTCTAATGCGTTTTCCATGACCAATACGCACATACCATACAATTTTTCCATGTTGTGTAATTTGTTTCACAAGATGAGGAGGACGAGGCTTGGGCATAGAGGTTTCACATTTGTAAGAGCTTTTTTTCGTAATATTCATTCTTTGACAAATCTAAAAGTTTGTCTGGGTGGTTAACTGAATTTGGTATTGGGATATCGGATTTAAGATAGATAAGCAGTTCGCCGGTAGGTTTGATTTCTACGAGTTCGCACCCTTGCTTTTTAGCTTCTCTTAAAGCGCGTGCAATGGCTGGTTGCGTTATAGCAGCTGGACGAGGCGCCATATCTTTTCTCCTTACATTAGATGCAATTCACGTGTGGCGTGAATCACGCATTGCTTGAAAGTTGTTAGGAAAGGGGTGGGGGTGCTAGAGGCTGTAAGAGCACCCCCATAAGGTTAAGCAGCTTTTGTCGAGAGTCGTTCTATCTCTCGTTCTATTTCTGCTAAAAAGGTTTCAACGGCTTTATTGATTTCTTCAATTTGTTCTTTATCACGGTGGATGCGTTTGACTTTTATGCGCAAGTGCGTTGATTGACCAGTAAAACGTGGGTCATAACTTACGAAATCACACCACTGGCGTCCAGTACAAGCCATTTGGAATTGCATCTGCGCGATATATTCAGGCTTGATCACGTTATCTATACAGAAGCGCATATGATTTGCTGATCTTGGGCATTTGACCTCGATTAAACCATCTTCTCCAATAAGCCCATCAGGGCTTGCCCCCGCCATTTCCATTGTAGGATGTTGGATAAAGCCGCATTTTGTTATATCGGCATCATAAATGAATGCATATTCTCTCAAGGCGTCTTCTTCATTTTCAATGCCCCAACGCATATCTTCAGTTTCATAATGGTGGCTGGCTTCGCCCGTTAAGCGTTCTGTAATGAGTTTGATTTTGTAGTCTTCATATTTGCTTGTAGGCAATCCTTTTGCTGTCTTACTGAGTATGTTGTAAACATTAGATGCGGTGACTTTACCCAAGCGCGCTTGAAACCATTGTGCTGTTCTTTGTTCCATCTTACACCGCCGTTTGTTGTTCTTGTTGTATTGGTTCATATTCGATGTCTTGGACGTGAATATATTCGACATCTTGTATAGGAGCGTCTGTTTGCTCTTGTTGTGTTTGAGCTATTTGCTTATTTTGTCTATCTATCAAGATATCCAACACTGTTTTAGCTTGATCATCAGACATATCATCAAGTTTTTCGACCTTTGCATAAGCAAGTACCTTTTTCTCTTCTGTTTGCGTTTGTGCTATAAGTGTTCTGATGTTCATAAGCATATCATGAGACACCAATTGTTTTTGTATGGTATGGTTTGCGTCATTGATACGTGCTGCTTCATCTTCTTCATAAATGCCT
>NZ_BAABIZ010000013.1:0-47126 GCF_039543045.1 Bartonella jaculi | reverse complement strand
TGGTTGGGTAGATGATTCATCACTTTCACTCGTAAGCCTTATGGGTGATAGTTCTATTAATTTTAAAAAATTAAAGTCTGCTTCGACTTACGATTATCGAACACTCCACATTGGAAAAGGAACGGGTAAAGTTTATATGGCGCGGGATGGTGCGCATATTTACCTTAACACATACTTGAATAGTGGTGGTTCTCTTGATAAGCAAAAAACTGATCGTGTTTTGATACATGGTGATGTTTCTGGAACAACGATAGTGCATGTGCGTGGTGTTTCAGGAAGTCCAGGGGGATCTACGGGGAGTGGTGGGAATAACCAAGGAATCTCAATTATTCAGGTTTCTGGAGAGGCAAATCAAAATTCTTTTCAGTTAGATGGTGGTTATGTCGCGCTGCACGGAACACCTTATCAATATAAACTCAATGCTTATGGTCCACAATCTGAGTTAGGGGAGGCAAGTTCTTCTCAAAGATTGGTGAAAGGTAGCGGAGAGTTTTGGGATTTCCGCCTCGAGAGTAAATCTATTGATTCTGATATTAAACCTGGACCAACTCCAGCACCTGGACCTAGGCCTGAACCTTCTCCTAGTCCAGAACCTGGTCCCGCTCCAGCTCCTATTCCTCCTAGACCAGCTCCGGAGCCTGATCCTAAGCCGGAGGTTAAGGCTGTTGTTCCGCAAGTTCCAACTTATCTGTTTTTGCCAAATGCTTTATTTCATACAGGTTTGATGAGTATTGGCAGTCAAAATAAGCAATTAGAAGCTTTACGAATTGCTTCTGGAGGATTGTTGAAAAATGATGGAGATCCTGCCTTTTTTGTGCGTGGTTATGGTGGTAATCACCGCTATACTTCGAATCTTTCCACGCTTGAATATGGTTATGGAGGCGAGCTTGACTATAATGCCATCGAAGCGGGTGTTTTACTACAAACAATAGAAAATGCATATGGTACTGCTTCTTTTGGAATTATAGGGTCTTATGAGAGACTTTCTTTGCAACCCTTAGATGTTGAACAAAGTCAAAAAAGCGCGTTTAATAAATGGTCCGTTACAGCGTATGGCGGTATGCAATATGACACAGGCTTTTATGTTGATGGTCTTTTATCCTATGGATTGTTTAAGGGGGATGTTCACACTCTTGCACGTGGTAAGACGGCAACATTAAAGGGAACACCTCTAAGCGCTTCATTGACTTCTGGTAAAGCGTTTATGATAGAGGATGAAGGTCTTATTTTTGATCCGCAGGTTCAGGTTGTTTATCAGCGTCTCCAGTTTAATAAGGCGCATGATATTGATGACTTTGATATTGAGCTGGGAAACCTTGATCAATGGCTGGTACGTGCTGGTGGGCGTTTAACAAAGACGCTTTCTGTAACCGATGAGGGGCGCGTTGTTTCCTTCTATGGCAAGCTTCATCTTACTCATGGTTTTGGAGAGAAACAAGCTGTTCATTTCAAAGACGCTTTTCAGCTAGGAGCTTTTGGTTCTTCCTTAGAAACGGGATTAGGTTTTAATGCCCGATTGTCTCCAAAATTCGCCCTTCACGGTGATCTGGTTTATCAGCACAAACTTACCAAGGCTGGTTTTTCTGGTACCAGTTTTTCTGGAGGACTGCGTTATCAGTTCTAATTTTTCATGTTTTTGACCCATTCTTTAAAAAGCCATAAGCTATGCTTGTGGCTTTTTCTCTTCTTTTAAAAGCTTTATATTGCTTAGCATTTTTGAAGAAAGATATTTTGCGTATTTTATTTTAAATGCCGTTTCTGGCTGGATTTTTTTAGTTCTTTTGAAGTTTTTCTTCTTGAGAAGGTCTGTCAGTTTTGTGTTCAATAGTTTCCAAATTTCGTATTTTATGGTGATTTTCTATTGAGCATAATACATTGAGTTATAAAGATAATTCATTATTTAAAAACTTGAATGGAGAATCCTCAGTACAGTAAAATTCTCTCATTTCAAATCTTCTTAGGTTAAACCAAAAAAATTGTTCGCTTGTACATCACAAGAGAGAGTGACGTGTGGATAAATAACAGTTTGAGAAAGGCGTAAATATCTTCTTTTATGAACCATATCAATACAAGAATAGTGGCAACATTGGGAGTTGGAAAATAGGATAACGGTGCTAGCTATGTATTTTTATAAGTTGGTGATGTTCAATGGATTTTGCATTATACCTTCACGGGTCATGTCGTAAAATGAGTTTAGGATGAGATAAGGATGTTTTTCTAAAATAAACCGTGAATTAGCAGTTCCATGGCGTGCTGTTCTTCATGAGTAGCATATTAACTCATGAGAGTGCGAAAAGTAAAAGTTTTGGCTACTTAGTAATCTCTGTTATTTAAAAAAGAGAGTTCTAGATGCTTTTGAAAGTGGTAAAGTCGCATTAACAGAAAGTGGTAAAAATGAGCAAAGGTTTATACCTTTACACCTTTATATACTCTCCCAATTAGGTTGTATTTTCGTTTCAAAAATTACCCGAATAAATATACGTAATATACTTGCTTCAAGTTGGCGTAAAAAAGCTTATCTAGTTTGCAGCGCACTTATCCATTCTAATTTCTGTCTTAAGCATGTAATTGCGTTAGTGCTGGGTGTTAATCTAAACGCAATAACTAAAGCACATATTTCATTAGTGCAAACTTACTAATGTTGTTTTTGAATAACCGCTTTTTAGTGAATTTCGTATTACTTTGCAGCGGTATTTTTAACAGTTTTTTACGAAAATTAAAGATTTATATTGTTATTTCACATTTACATAAAGCACAAAATAAATTAATAATATGCACGATTTTTAACAAATAGTATTAAATTACTGATTTTTATAAAGGCAACTTGTTATAAAGACAATTAGGCAAGATTTGTCTTCTCTTAATGAAATCTTAATGAAGGGGGGAAGAAATTATGGTAGAATTATGGTAAAGGTATTTAAAAATCATCTTGCGTTATGTGCTTTCACAACAGCTATTTTTTTCTTTGTGCACAATGTTGAAGCCCGTGTGGAAGCTTCTAGCAATAGTGGGACCTCATGTAATGAGAGTGCTTCATTTTATCGGTGCAGTGATGGTCAAGAACATAAGATTTCTGATAAGGTTTATTCACTAACGGATAAAAATCATAATAGTGTTGGTGCAGCCATAGAGGTATCTGGGGAAGCTACAGATGTTACAGGCAATAATATAACGGTTAATGGTCTTTCGCGTGCAAACGGTGATTCAGAAAAGAACTTTTGGCAGTATGGAGCAAAGGTATCGAACAAGACGCACCTCTCTCTGGTTAATTCGACTTTGAATAATGTTTTAGTGGGAGTGGAAGCTCATGAGGGGGGGCACGTTGTACTGTCCGGTGGGTCAATTGATGCAATGAAAACTGGTATTTCTATAGTTCGCAGTGATGGCAGTCCTCTCGGTCAAGTTCATTTAACGAATACAAACATTAAGACTGGTGGTGTCGGAGTTAAAGTAGAAGGAAAAGCAGTTTTTATTTCAAAGGGTGCTTCTATTACAGATGAAGTCCGTCAGATGATGAATGCAGAAAACTATAATGGTAATTCAGCTTTTCATATACTTCGAGGTGGTTTTGTTGAGTTTTCTGGAGGGAGTGTTGATGTTGCCAACGCCCATGGACTTTTATTCCAGGAAGATAATCAGAGTCTGGCTGATATTAAAAACTCTACTCTTACAGTGAAAGGTCGTGCATTTTATGGTATGCGTTTAGGGCAGGGGGCGTTGCTTAGCAGCAAGTCAGAAAAAAACTCCTTTAGCTATATTGATTTAACAAGCACGACTTTTGAAGTGCCAAACAGCACAGCTATTTATAGTACTAAGTTTAATAGTGTAATTAAGCTCTCACAAAATTCAAAGATTTCTGGAGATTTATTGCTGAGGGCTGAGAAAAATTCCACTGTAAAGATTATAGCTAATGCTTCTACTCTTATAGGGAGAACTTATGTTGATGAAAATTCTACTGCCACGCTACGATTAGACAATAATTCAAAGTGGATTTTATCGCGACCAAAATATGAAAAACTGCAAGATTCTGCTTCTTCCGGTTCTCAATTAGGTAATTATTCATTTATTTCATCGGTCAGTCTCAATAATAGTTCTATTATTTTTGAAAAATCAAAATCCGATACGACTAATGATTATCAAATACTTCACATTGGAGAAGGGAAAGGTGTTGTTTATAGTGGAAATGGTGCTTCTTGGATTCTCTTGAATGCACGTTTAAATCCTAATGATACAAGTGATAGTCAAGTAAGTGATCGGCTTGTAATTCATGGTGATGTTAAGGGAAAAACTATAGTACATGTACAGGGCGTTTCGGGCAAAGTAGGAGAAGGTAATACTCAGAAGGCTCACAGTGTTTCGATTATTCAGGTTTATGGGGATGCATCGCCTGATTCTTTTCAATTGAATGGTCAGTATGTTGCACTGGATGGAGCGCCTTATAAATACGTTCTTCGTTCTTACGGCCCAGGAGCTACTGGAGAGCAAGAGCATATTAGACAGAAATTTGTTCAGGGTGGTGGAGATTTTTGGAATTTTCGCTTAGAAAATGAATATGTTAAAACATCTGGTGATTATAGAAGTACTCCTACCGTTTCTGAGCGTACACCTCCTGCAGATATTCCTGTTACGGATATTGTTCCAGTATCTTCTGGAGGGGGGACTTTTGAGGCTGAATCTGTTCTTCCTGAAAAATCTGTTACAGATGGAGGTGTTGCTCCTGAGGTTGGGTCTGTTCTTCCTGAAAAATCTGTTACGGATGGAGGTGTTGTTCCTGAGGTTGGGTCTGTTCTTCCTGAAAAAGCTGTAAGATCTGTTGTTCCGCAAGTTCCGACTTATTTGCTCTTACCAAATGGTTTGTTCCATGCTGGTTTGATGGATATTAGTAATCAAAACAAGCAGTTGGAAATATTGCGGAGCACTTCCAGTGGAATGGTAGAGATATATGAAAATCCTGCTTCATTTTTCCGTGGCTATGGCGGAAGTTACCGTTATGCTTCAGATTTGTCCGCACTTGAATATGGTTACGGAGGTGATTTCAACTATAATGCTATAGAGGCGGGCATTTTGCTGAAAACAATTGAAAATGCTGACAGTGCCATATCCTTTGGGATTATGGGAACTTATGGCAAACTTTCTCTCCAGCCTCAAGATGTTGAACACAGTCAAAAAAGTGCTTTTGATAAATGGATTGCTACAGCATATGGTAGCATGCAGCATGATGCAGGATTTTATGTCGATGGTCTTTTCTCCTATGGTTTGCTGAAGGGTGATGTTCTCACTCTTGCACGTGGTAAGACGGCAACAATAAAGAGCAATCCTTTGAGTGCTTCATTGACTGCTGGTAAAACATTTATGACAGGGCATAAAGGTGTTGTTTTTGATCCGCAAATTCAGGTTGTTTATCAAAATTTACGATTTGATAAGGCCTCTGATATCGATGGCTTTGATATTGAGATGAAGAGACCCGACCAGTGGGTGATGCGTGTTGGTGGACGTTTAACTAAGGTGCTTGCTGCATCTGAAAAGGGTCGTAACGCTTCTTTCTATGGCAAACTTCATTTTACCCATGGGGTTGGTGAAAAACAAACTGTGTATTTCAAGGATGCTTTCCGGTTGGGTGCTTTTGGATCTTCTCTAGAAGCTGGATTGGGCGTTAATGCTCGCTTGTCTCCCAAATTTGCCTTTCATGGTGATATAACCTATCAGCACCGTCTTACCAAGGCTGGCTTTTCGGGAGTGAGCTTCTCTGGAGGATTGCGCTATCAGTTCTAATTTTTCATGTTTTTAACTTATTCTTTAAAAGCCATAAGTACGACTTATGGCTTTTTCTCTTTCTTCATCAATTTTATCTTGCTAATATTTTTGAAGATAGAGGTACTTTGCACGTCTTAAAAGTGTTTTTTTATGCGATTTCTTTAATTCATCTTGAGAAATTTGATCAGTTTTTATGATTGATAATTTCCCAAATTCTTGTTTCATGAAGATTTGTTCTATTCGTACAAACTTACTAAAGCTGTTTTTAGATCATTGCCTTTTTGAGGGATTTACCTTTGGTTTTTCTTTGGTCCACTCTCTTTGATAACCACAAGCACAAAACGTGACTTTATTGTGTTATTTTTTTGATCTTACCTTTACATTTTGTCCAAAACGAATTATACGATTGATGCATAACGGAGCAATCGATAGATGTGTTTCTGTGGTTTTTAATGAGGGTAAGAGAAGAAAGTTTATAGTGAATTATGATTAAAGTATTAAAACGCCATGTATATTTATGTGCTCTTACAACATCTGTTTTTTTCTTTACGCAAGAGATAGAAGCTAAGGTACAGGATAGCCCTTCGTGTAGTTCTCTTTTAAAGATGTATCCCTGTGATGCTCTTGGGAAGCTTAGCGGTAATGAATCTCATACACAGGCTGCTAATATTGGCTTTTCTGGTGTTACGGCCGTAAAGAAGTTTGATAAGGCAGACATTAAGGTAGGAGAGAAGGGGGATGTAGTACATGGTGGGACTTTACAATTAAAAAAATCTGGAACGATTACATCAGATGTGCTTGCACGAGAAAAGGAGAAAACTGTTTTAAATGGTATTTCCGTTACTGGAAGAGGCAAAAATACTGTCAATGGTAAAAAGGTCGGTGTCCGTGATAATGGCATGAAGCAGGCAGTTTTTGGTGTGCAGCAAGGCGGTTCTCTCTTTGTTAAGGATGGTAAAGTTAAAGTTCGTGATGTTTATGGTTTAGTAATGGAGAGTTCACCAGAAGTTTTTATTTCTAACGGTAATTCCGGCTCGTGGGATTGGCGTTATTCTGATGTTATTTTTGAAAACTCAGATATTGCTGTTGAAGGGCGCGGAGCTCGTGGACTGTTTTTTCAGGGAAGTCCCTCACAAGAGGAATATATGGAAGGGGAGGCTCTTGTTAAACAAGGAGAGATTCAGTTTAAGAAAACCACATTGAGAGTTCCTGAGGGGACAGCTATTTATGTCGACGATAGCAAAAGGTTTCCTTATATCACTGCGTCAGAAGATTCACGTATCTTCGCTAGTCAGTTATTAGAGGTTAAGAATAACTCATATGTGTTAGTTGAAGCTGATGCTTCTTTGCTTGCAGGGAGAGCACACGTTGATAAAAGTTCTTATGCTGAACTTGGGTTGTCTAATAAATCGACATGGACTGTGGCACCAGGAAAAAATAATAAATGGCGAGATTCATCTGTTTCGTTTGTGAGAGTCATTGACAGTTCCATTTTTTTCAGGAAGCCCGAAGACGGTTATTATCAGACTCTTCGTGTTGGGAGACTGGATGATGATAATGGCTTAGATTATGCTTATGTTGCGCATGATGCAAGACTTTTTGTAAATGCATCTCTTACTATAGATGGACAAAACAAGGGGATAAAGGCTGATAAGCTTTTAATCTATGGTAATGTTTATGGAAAAACCAAAGTATATGTCGTAGAGGCTTCAGCAGATTCAGTAAAAGGAAAGAACCTTAGCATAGACGAGCAAAAAGAGGCGCACAGTGTTTCAATTGTTCAGGTTTATGGAAAGGCAGAGAAAGATTCTTTTAGATTGGCGGGTGATTACGTAGCTCTGAGAGGGGCGCCTTATGGATATCGTCTTAGCGCTTATGGCCCAGGTTCTTCTTTAGAGACAGCAAAAGATGAAAACAGGTTGGTTAAGAAAAAATCCGGTAATAATAATGGGGATTTTTGGGATTTCCGCCTTGAAGCTAAGTATATCCAACGTTCTCCGCGTCATTCTTGGTTAAAAACATCTCAGGCGAAAAAGCTGGTATCTCGTTCTCGTACACCTCGTTCCATTGGATCTAGTGCTGGCCATAATTATGTTGTAGCTGATGCTGAAGGTTCTGTTTTTCATCCTGAGATGGGCGTTAGGGCAGTTGTTCCGCAAGTTCCGACTTATTTGCTCTTACCAAATGGTTTGTTCCATGCTTGTTTGATGGATATTAGTAATCAAAACAAGCAGTTGGAAATATTGCGGAGCACTTCCAGTGGAATGGTAGAGATACATGAAAATCCTGCTTCATTTTTCCGTGGTTATGGCGGAAGTTACCGTTATGCTTCAGATTTGTCCGCACTTGAATATGGTTACGGAGGTGATTTCAACTATAATGCTATAGAGGCGGGCATTTTGCTGAAAACAATTGAAAATGCTGACAGTGCCATATCCTTTGGGATTATGGGAACTTATGGCAAACTTTCTCTCCAGCCTCAAGATGTTGAACACAGTCAAAAAAGTGCATTTGATAAATGGACTGCTACCGCATATGGTAGCATGCAGCATGATGCAGGCTTTTATGTCGATGGTCTTTTCTCCTATGGTTTGCTGAAGGGCGATGTTCTCACTCTTGCACGTGGTAAGACGGCAACAATAAAGAGCAATCCTTTGAGTGCTTCATTGACTGCTGGTAAAACATTTATGACAGGGCATAAAGGTGTTGTTTTTGATCCGCAAATTCAGGTTGTTTATCAAAATTTACGATTTGATAAGGCCTCTGATATTGATGGCTTTGATATTGAGATGAAGAGACCCGACCAGTGGGTGATGCGTGTTGGTGGACGTTTAACTAAGGTGCTTGCTGCATCTGAAAAGGGTCGTAACGCTTCTTTCTATGGCAAACTTCATTTTACCCATGGGGTTGGTGAAAAACAAACTGTGTATTTCAAGGATGCTTTCCGGTTGGGTGCTTTTGGATCTTCTCTAGAAGCTGGATTGGGCGTTAATGCTCGCTTGTCTCCCAAATTTGCCTTTCATGGTGATATAACCTATCAGCACCGTCTTACCAAGGCTGGCTTTTCGGGAGTGAGCTTCTCTGGAGGATTGCGCTATCGTTTTTAATAAGGTGCGGTATGCATTTCGGTATGAAGGCAGTACTTCTGTGCTGCCTTTTATTCATCAAAATGGTTTTTTATTGAGGAAAGAAAGGAAAAAGAAAACGCTTAATAATTCTATTGTTTTCTTTTATGCAAAGGCAATTTTTCAAAACTTTTGGCGATAATGAATAATAAATATGCCATAAATTAGTAATTTCCTCTTTTTTATATAGGACATTGAACAATAAAAGCTTTCTATCATTGTATTTTTGTATCAAAATATTGCAATTTTGTGATATTTTTTGTGTCTGAATGAGCTGATTGTGGCTTGATTTTGGCAAGAAACGGTAGATTCTTATTTAATTATATTTAATTTTATAGAAAAAGTATGAAAATTTATACATAAATATACATAGTAATACTAATTATTAAAGATAATATTTTGTTTTAATTATTTTCTTTCAAGAAAGTTTAAGAATTTTTTTAGATCGTTTCTAATCATTCTTCGTCAATAGATGGGAGCATAGAGTATTTATGATAAGTGTATTTGCTAATTATGTATTTTTATGTATTTTTACAACAATTGTTCTTTATTTTTTGCATATTAATCATGTTCATGCTTCTAAAGATTTGTGTGATTCAGAAGCGGAATTCTATACATGTGGTGATGGTAAAAAACACGTATTTAAGGATAAAACCTATCATTTGAAAAGTTCTCAAGAGATGTCTCCTGACACAACTCCTATTGCTGCAATATATGTAGAAGGAGCGGGCACGGCTGTTGATGCGTCTCAGATAACTGTTACGGGTGATAATTCAGATAAAATATCTGCATATGGTGCATATGTGAGAGATGGCGGACAGCTTATTCTAGTGGATTCAAATTTTAAAGATATCCCCAGTCTTCACGCTCAAAATGCAGTTATTAGCATGACAAGAGGATCAATGAAGGGGAGTTCGCACGCTATTTATGCATCGGGAAAAAAAACGGATATTGCTCTAGTTACTGTAAATGTTGAGATTGCGCCAGATAATTTGCATGCAAAAGGTATAGGTATTGTTAGTGGTTTTGATGCAATGGTTCGGATGTCAGATACTACAGTCACTTTTAATGAGATTGGCGCATTTTTAACGCGATTTGGGGGAAGGTATCTTCTCGATAACATGACAGTGAATGGAAAAGGAAAAAAAGAGAGTTCTAAAGTTAATGGTATAGAAAGGGATGTTATACCAGAGGCGTTTGAGATATATCAAGCTGGTGATGTCCATTTGAGAAGTAGTTCTCTTCAGCTTGCCGATATGCATGGCTTTTTGATTAAAAATTTTTCAGGTTATCTAGATGCTAATGGTAATTTGATTCAAAAAAATGGTTCATTAGACAACTTTAAGAAAACAGATATCAAGATTGAAAGATCTAATATTTCTGTTCAGGGGGAGGGGACCTATGGTCTGTATTTTCATTTATTAAGTCCAAAGGAGTTTGCTGAAATTTTAGGTCAAAATAATGAACAATCTTCAGAAGCGCAAACAATCATCACAGGAGCTGCATCTGTTTATTTGAAAAAGACAAATTTTGCAGTTCCAGATGGTATAGCTATTTATGTGACAGGGGCTGATGGTTATGGAGCTGAAAATACTATTGAATTATCGGAAGAAACAAAGGTTTCTGGGGATTTGTTGTTAAAAGCTGAAAATAACGCTTCTATATCTCTTAAAGCTGATGCTTCTACCCTTAAAGGGGGTATGCGCGCTGAAGATGTTTCTATTGTTGATTTGCAGTTATTGCATGGTTCGACATGGTTTTTAACAAAAAGAAAACATAAAGGTTCGCAGGAATTGGATTCCACTGATTCATTACTCTCATCTCTGAGTCTTTCTGATAGTACTCTTGTTTTTGATCAAGATGTATCTCACGGTTATCAAACACTGCGTATTGGAAAAGAAATGGATAGAGGCGAAATAGAGTCTGTGGATATAGATAAAATAAAGGGAACAGTAATATACGAGGGAAAATACAAGGAAGCATATAATGCGCAGGGTAATGTTCAGATTAAGCTTAGTACGTTTTTGGATAATGATGGTTCATTCGTCCCTCAAAAAACTGATCGTATTTTGATTTATGGTGATGTTTCTGGAACCACTCTCGTTGATATGCAAAATATGCAAAATTTGAAAAAAACATCAGACAAAAAAGTATTTGAGGGAAGAGATCAAAGCATTTCACTTATTCAAGTTTCTGGGTCAGCGCAGGAAGATTCTTTTAAATTAATCAATAGTTATACTACAGTTAATGGTTTTCCTTATCAATATCGTCTTCGTGGCTACGGTCCAAGTTCTTCTTTTGGAGAAGCGGATGTTACGCAAAGATTAGTTGCAGGTGAAGGTGATTTTTGGGATTTTCGCCTCGAAGGTATCTATATTAAGCCTGATCCAATAGCTCCTACACCTATAGACCCTATTCCCACTCCATCTACACCTATCTCACCAGCACCTCCTCCGTCTGTACCATCTGATCCAGTAGAACCTAGACCTATAGATCCTACTCCCACTTCATCTACACCTATCTCACCAGCACCTCCTCTGTCTGTACCATCTGATCCAGTAGAACCTAGACCTATAGATCCTACTCCCACTCCATCTACACCTGTTTCACCAGCACCTCCTCCGTCTGTACCTTCTGATCCAGTAGAACCTAGACCTATAGATCCGACTCCCATTCCATCTGTTCCAGAAGATCCTTCGCCCGTTCCTGTTGAGCCTGCTATTCAGCCTGAACCAAGAATTAGAGCTGTTGTTCCGCAATTGCCAACTTATCTCCTTCTTCCAAATGCCTTATTCCAGGCTGGTTTTATGGATCTCACCACTCAAAATAAAAAATTGAAAACAAGGCGAAGCGCTTCCAGTCGTTTTTTGAAAGGTGATGAAATTACAGCGCTTTTTGTTTGTGGTTATGGTGGTACTTACCATTATGCTTCAAATTTGTCTGCTTTTGAATATGGGTATGGAGCCGAATTCGATTATAATGCATTCGAAGCAGGTGTTTTGCTGAAGAAAATTGAGAGTTTATATAGTCGCACATTCTTTGGGCTTATGGGAACTTATGGAAATTTCTCTCTCCATCCTCAAAATGTTGAACAAAGCAAAAAAAGTAGATTTGATAAATGGTCCGTTGCTGCTTATGGAAGTCAGCAGCACGACATGGGTTTTTATATGGATGAGGTGTTCTCTTATGGTCTGTTTAGAGGTGATGTTTTCACTCTTGCACGGGGCAAGACAACGACGTTAAAGGGCAAACAGCTCAATGCTTCTATGACTAGTGGGAAAGCCTTTACAATAGGACATAAGGGGGTTATTTTTGATCCGCAAGTTCAGCTTATTTATCAGCATCTTCAGTTTGATAGAGTGTATGATGTTGACAATATTGATGTTGATATGGGAAAATTTGCTCAATGGACGGGGCGTATTGGTGCACGTTTAAGCAAAACTCTTAGCACGTCTAAGATAGGGCGTATTGTTTCCTTTTATAGTACTCTTTATTTTTCACACAGTTTTGGAGATAGACAATTCGTGCACTTTAAAGATGCGTTCCAGTTAGGGTCTTTCGGTTCTTCTGTAGAGGCAGGGCTGGGTTTTAATGCTCGGTTATCTGCAAAATTTGCACTTTATGGAGATTTAAGCTATCAGCATAAGCTTACCAAGGCTGGCTTTTCGGGAGTGAGCTTCTCCGGAAGTTTGCGCTACCGGTTTTAATAAGGTGCGGTATGCATTTCGGTATAAAGGCGGCACATTCTGCTGCCTTTTCATTTATTGAAATCTGTTTTCTTGATCATTGATTGATAAAGAGGTCACAATATAATTTATTACTGTGCTTTCTCTAGTTGGTGATTAAAAATGCTTAAGACTGTAACAGTCTTCTTTTATTACAAAGTAAACTTTTCCACGATTTTTGGCGATAATAATGTGATATGGATTGGAAATTTCATCTTTATCTTTGAAGATTTTGAATGATGAATGCCTCATATGAATGGCAGAATGTTTCAAGATGTTGTCCGTCATTTTAAGATGGTTTTTAGCAGGCGCTTTTCTTGGTGAATTTCGCTTTATAAGCATACAAACTATATGATACTGTTTATATACAGTAAGATGAGCAATAGATGCATCTTCGTTTTATTTTCTTCTTTTTTTAAGATGTCTCTTTGGCTATTTTTGAGCACTTCTCATCTTTTAGGAAAGGGAAAGGAAAGTATGAGATAAAATTACCATGAAACTATTCTAAAACAATGTGCGTTTACATTTGTGTTTTGTTTTTTTTGCAAGTTAGAGTCATCAATGTAGATTTTGAAAAAGGTAGATTTCAACGCATTATCTCTACGGCACAAGTTGGCACTATCATACTATTTTCTAGCTTTTAACGTTGTGTCTTTTCTTGCATAAAGGCGGTTCATGAGAAGTATCTTGAGTCCTTCCTAAAACGATTTTATCCACACGCTAAGTCCAATGGTGGTGCGCACGAGGACCGTTTTTATGATTCAACATAAAAGGGTTTGAAATAAGAAAATCTTACTGTATGCGGAGCTTTCATTTAAATTATAATAAGTTATTATTATAAATCAATGTGTTGCTACGGTGGTGCCAGAAGATATTAAGGTGATGTCTATAGCAGGTATTGATCTCTAGGTGATCGTGCTGGGAAAAAGGAAAAATAATGGCGAGAAAGCTTGAAAAAGTGATTGTGCATGCTAAAGCTAGGGCAATAAATGATATTTTTCGAAGATTTTTTCGAAAAATAGTTTTACGCATTTTTTTAATTAAGCTGTTTTCAAGTATTATGAGATTTTTCTTAAATACCACTAAAGAAATTTAAGCCACAGGTCTAAATTTTATTCTCTTAGTATTCAGAATAGGCGTGTGGATATGACCATAAGTGGTAAGCCGTTTTTTCCGGAAATTTTGAGAACAAATGGTTTATCATTTTTGAAATATTTGCGGCTTGGTACATTTGGTTTTTCTTTAGAGAGGGATCAGGTTTTGGTGCAAAATCATTTCAGGAAAGTTATCCTGCTGTCTTCAAAATGCGGTGGTTTTTGTTATTGGTGCTTTTCTTAAAGAATGATGTTTATAACTCCACATTCACCATTTTCGCTACCAAAGGCTAGGTTGTGGCCTGTTTTATCCCAGTTTAGTGCTGAAATGGCGCTTTTCCCACAACCTTTTAGAAGGATTTCTTTTCCATTGTGAAAATGTGCGCATAAAATCATTCCATCATTGAAACCTATTGCTACAATTTCTTCGTTTGGATGACATGCAACGCTGCTCACAAGTGCATTTGCGCGTGTACCGAGTTCCAATGGTGTTTTACCCATGGGGCCATCTTTTGTATGAAACGGCCAAACAATTGCCGCCGATGCACCTGATGTTGCTAACCATTTTCCTTTTGGACTCCAAGACCAACTTTTGACTTTGCTTGGATAGCCACTCATACGGAGATGTTGATTATCTGTAAGACGCCAGCCATGTAAGGCGTTTTCTTGCATAGTGGAAATGACATAGCGGTTATCTGGTGAGAAGGTAACACCAAAATGGGCGCCTTTCCATAACAATGTGGTGGGAGATGTCTGCGTTGATAACCAATGAAGAGTCACACCATTGTAATGGGCAACAGCAAGGCGTAAACCCTTTGGAGCGAAAGCAAGAGCTTCTACACTGCGTTCGTGTATAAGCTCTTGCAATCCTTTGCCGACATTGGCCAATGTGATACGTGAAGAAGCAAAAGCAAAAACTTTCTGTGGTCCAAAAGCAACCTTGCTTATCCATTTGCGCTCTTGTTGACCCAGCACTTCTGTATGACCATCTGCTGTTGTTTGACAGGCTTTTCCATCTTCTCCACCAGTGATGATTGCTGTGTTATCATGAGCAAAATGGCTTGAAATTGTTCCTTGGTGCACTTCAATGATTTGTGGGGTTGATGTTAAAAAAACAATTAAACCCTCCACCGAAACGAAAGCCGGTTTATTGTCAATAAAACCGCAGGAAAGGCAGTAGCTTTGGAGATCGTAATTGGTAATGCTTGGCATTGTCACTCACTTATGCACAATTTTCGAAACCAGTTCTCAATTTTTCGGCATCAAGGGTGCGGCCAATAAAAACAAGTCGGCTTTCACGTTTTTCATCTTCACGCCACGGGCGTTGGTGCTGTCCCTCAAGGATCATGTGTATGCCTTGAATGACATAACGATCATCGTCTCCTTGAAACGCAATAATCCCCTTTAAACGTAAAATATCAGGGCCTTGTTGCTGCGTAATTTGTTGGATCCATGGAAAAAATTTTTCTGGTTGAAGAGCACCTGTTTTTAAACTTACAGAAGTGACTGTAATGTCATGAATGGTGGATATGTGGTGATGTTCATGATCATGATCGCAAGCGGGACCACATACATGGTCTGAATGTTGGTGGTGATCGAGAAAATGGGGATCATTCTCTAAAGTACGTTGTAGGTCAAATGAACCACGGTCGAGGAGTTTCTCAAGGGGGATGTTAGCACGCTCTGTTGCATAAAGTACGGCTCTGGGATTAATCGCAAGAATGAGAGATTGCGCATGTGCACGCTCCTGCGCATTGACAAGATCAATCTTATTTAAAAGAATGATATCAGAGAAGGCAATTTGATCTTCAGCTTCACGGCTCTTTTTAAGTTGCGATGGTAAATGTTTTGCATCAACGACTGCTATAACGCTGTCGAGTGCAGTTTTTTCATGTACGCAATCATCCATGAAAAAAGTTTGCGCAACGGGGATGGGATCAGCAAGCCCTGTTGTTTCTATAATGATCGCATCAAATCGATGAGAGCGTTGCATCAGACTTTCCAAAATGCGAATAAGATCGCCGCGTACAGTGCAACAGACACAACCATTATTCATTTCATAGATTTCTTCATCCGATTCAACGATAAGGTCATTATCGATGCCAATTTCACCAAATTCATTGACAATAACTGCGTAACGTTTGCCGTGATTTTCACTGAGAATGCGATTGAGAAGAGTGGTTTTTCCTGATCCAAGATAGCCTGTGAGAACCGTAACAGGAAGTTTTGTGGGAGTGTTTTGCGTCTTTTCCATGGTTCATGCCTTTTTATTGTAAGGTGTTTATTTTAAATCGATTGATATCATTAAGTAAACCACGAAGCCCACAAAGAACATGAGAGAAAATTGCTTCACCGGCTTGCGGTGTTGCTTCACGGGCATTGCCTGCCGCTCCCTGCAAGTTAAGATCACGCATTGTCCAGCCAAAGGCATGAGGACCATAGGCGCGTAAATACTGATAGTTGGCAATCATATCAGCTTGCTTATTATGAAAATTTTCTGCTTTCTCCATATGCACTTTTTCGGGTGCTAAATAGAGCATTAAAGAGGTTTCGATAAATCCTCCATGGATATCAAGATGATGTTGAGACGGCTTCATGAGACCTTGCGGTAGGCCAAAACGACTCCAGCTTGTCGCTACCGCAAGCATTGAAAAACGCCTCCGTAATTCAGTGATAACAATGCTCATTAAAGGTGAATTGCCTCCGTGGGCATTGAGAAGAAGAAAACGCTTAATGCCTTTACGATAGCAGTTCTCACCAATGCTTATCCATCGCTCTATAGCGTCAGAAAAGGTGAGCGTTCGTGTGCCAGTAACATCCATATGTTCAACCGAATAGCCAATTTTTTCAACCGGTAAGAGTGTGATAGGGCATTGCTTGTTCATTTGTAAGGTAAGCGCTTTTGCAAAAGCTTCAGCAATAATCCAGTCGGTTTCAAAGGGAAGATGATTTCCATGATATTCATGTGCCCCTAAGGGTAAAAGAGCAAGGAAAGACGTATCCGATGTCATAATTTATTGCCAAAAGTCACGAGAAACAGAGAGAGATCAAAATGGTGGGTTACTTCCTACCAATTTTAATCTATACATCAGAAAAACGCAAATAAGAGCGTTTGCATATCAGATATGTATACAACAGAAAAGAAGACTTTGTTAAAACGGTTCTCTATCATTGAAAAATTGTTTGAATTTTTGATGCAATGCTGCGTTTTTAAATATTTAAGGATTAAGCATATTTTGTAAGTTTTTCTGCTAAGTGCTCTTGTTTTTGAAAAGCTAGTCTAGAGATTATCAAATATTTCACATTCCGTAATTCAAAATAAATCCTCTTTTATCCATTTAGAATGCAAATTTAGGTGGAGCTCTCAGCACTTCTCCTGCTGCTATAAAGGTAAAAATCAAGAGATAGTTATTGAGGCGAAGTTGTAGTTATTACTGACTGCGGCTTCTCATCAAGTCTTTTGAATGTTGAAGGCGTATGTATGAACATGTCAATACAGTGGAAATGTTCACTTAACCAAAAAGGCTTTTAAAAGTGTGCTCGCAATTTTTTGTATTCATAATGTAAATTAATGCAAGGGGTGGGATAATTTGAAGAAAACTCGGTTTATGTTAATGCGATAGAGAGAATACGATATTCTTTTCCAAAATATAACGGTTGAGATGGATGTCTAAGGATAGAAGTCTTTTAAGTTATTATGGTGTATGCTGTTGGCACCATGCTGATTTTTTTAAAGATAAACTATGCTTCTGAAGCTTAAATCAGATTTTTTGAAAGTGTAATATTTTGTTATTTCAAACAATTTTATTCTGAAACAGCAATAACACTTTAATAACAGATTTATAGGAGGATCTTGCTTGCATATCGAAAAGCGGTTTTGAATGTGGAATGGATCTAATATACGATTAATCAATCGACTTAATACTCAATCTGCTGAACAGTTTATAACTGGCATATTCAGTGCTTTTTAAGCGGTTTTTATCCAAACACTAATCCCACTTATGACATGCAAGGGAAGTGTTGTGATTGATCCAATCTAAGGGAGTTTGAAATGAGAGAAGCCTACTGTATTTTTTGTAGGGCTAATTCAATAGGGAAAATTATACTTATAAGTAAATTTATTGTATAAAGAATATACTCTTTAGATCTTAATGAAAAGAGGCAAATATTTCTAATTTTTCTGCTTATTTATTTATAATACATAACGTATTATAAAATGTATCTTTTATGTTCTGCATTATATACATGTTGTATTTTTATTGTTGAAATAAATAAATATAAATTTTATTTGTATAATAACATTATTTCATTATTTCGCTTTTTCGCTAAAGAAAAAGAGGGAAAAAGAAAGCTATGTTTAAAATATTTAAAAATCGTATGTGGTTGTATATTTTTACAGGGCTTATTCTTTGTTTTTTGCCAACTGTAGAGAGCCATGCAAATATCATAAAAGATCGATTCCAAGAGGGAGAATCTGTTGCTGCTATAACATCAGGAAAAAATAGAGTTGTTGAGGAAGTCGATATGGCTGTTATCCATGGTGCTGAGGAGCAGGGAGGCTGGTTAGCTTTGGGAAAAATTGAGAGGGTGTCTTTATTTGCAGCATTTTGGGGCGGTGTAGGTATTATATACCTGTTTTCTTCTTTAGCTACGGGAAATATATCTGGTGTTGTAGTCTCTATTATAGCGTTATTGTTTTCAATTCAAAAGAGAGAACATGAACTGCCTTTCTACAGCTTATGGCTATTTTACAGGTAAAAAGGCTAATAAAAGTCTGTTTATGCGCTTTTGGAGGGGGAACTCTTCAACAAGAGGTCTTGTTTGGTGCGAAGACGTGCAATCCACTGATCTTTTCGAATGGCGGTATTATGCACCGTAATGAGTTCATTCTTTTTAATTTCAGCTGTAACTGTTGCTTTTTCCAAAAGACCGCAAGGAATGGCTTGATGCGCACGCGCTTCTGCGCTGTTCATTATCCAAGCACGATAAGTGTAAAGGCCGATAAAATCTAGTTGATCACCAGGGTGTAAATCTTTTTTAGCAACCGCACAAACTTCTGCTACTGGAGTGCTCAGTGGCACCATATCTTTCTTACCATAAAGCATGATACGTGCACAGGTTAGCGGAACTTCCATTGCTGTTAAATGATAGGGACGATGAAAGGTAAAATAGGGGCCTTGACCAACTTTTAAGTCTTCCATACGTTCGCGTAGACGTGGGTGTGCTATTTCTGCAATCACAAAAACACCTGGAGAAACGCCTTGACCTATCGAATAATCCACAACACCATAATTGTTTAAAATACCACCATCTTGTTTTGGAATGAGTATTTTGCTTAAATCTTGGAGTGTTGCTTGTGGTCCATGCATTCCTGGGCAATCAGGGAGAAGACCAGTTGCATTGGCAATTGCTGCCATTTCAACCATTGTTTTGGAACCATCAATAAATTCAACGAGCATACGAACATTCATATTACGTTGCAGTGCTTCTTCTTCGTAAGCATCAGGTGTTGCATCAAAAATAAGTGGATTATTTTTGCCTTTACCCGCTGCAACAATCTTGTGTCCAAGGGCGGAAACAAATTCGATGAGTTCCATACAGGAAGCAGGCTCGTCGCCAGCACCAAGTGTATAAATGAGCCCCCGTTTCTCTGCTTCATGCTTTAAATAAGCACCAATTGTGACATCTGTTTCAACATTCATTGTGACAAGATGTTTGTTGTTTTCAAACGTTTTGAAACCAATTTCTGCACCAGCTTCAGGATAGCCTGTTGCGTCAACGATAATATCAATTTGTTCATTGCGCAAAATAAGGTCAATATCATTTGTAGCAGCAATAAAACCTTTTTCAATGGTTTGGGATAGAGCGTTGGTATTTTCAACTTCACGCACATGCCCATCTTCGCCATAGGCTAATGTAGCAGCATCAAAAATACGTGACGGTGTTCTGGTAGCAACGGCCGCGATTGTTATGCCGTCCATATGCGCAATGCTTGATAGCAAATCTGTTCCCATTTCACCACAGCCAACCAAACCAATACGGATAGGAGGATGATTTTCCGCGCGTTGCTTTAAATCACGCGCTAAACCTGTTAGGCTCACATTGCTTGCCATTATTTTTTCCCATTTGAAAATTACTTTGCTTAAAAGGTATTTTCTTATTCATAAGGCGTATTTGCTTTTGAGATTATTAATCTTTTATTCTTGATGCTCTAATCAATGAGTTTTATAAAAGCAAGAGGAGTGGGGTGTTTTTAGCAAATAAAATAGGAATAGCGTTATGCAGCAAAAAATAGCAGTACAAGATGTAGCGAATTTTATTGGGAAAGAAGTAGGATTATCGCAATGGCGTCTTGTTACGCAGGATATGATTAATCAATTTGCACGCGCAACAGATGATCATCAATGGATCCACGTAGATGAGGAAAAGGCTAAAAAAACGCCTTTTGGTGGTACTATCGCGCATGGTTTTTTAACATTATCACTTTTGTCTACGCTAGCTTATGAGGCACTTCCAGAGTTGGAAGGTGCAACAATGGGGATTAATTATGGCTTTGATAAAGTACGCTTTATGAGTCCTGTGAAGTCAGGTGCACGGGTGCGTGCTCGTTTTGTTTTAAATGATGCTGAAGTGCGCCCTTCTGGCCGTGTTGTTTTTCATTATGAAGTCACGGTGGAAATCGAGCAGTTAAAAAAACCAGCTCTCACTGCTCAGTGGCTTATTGTTGCTATGGTTGGTGAGAAGCATGCCAATTCCTAAATTGTTTTGATTTTTTTGTTTTATCAAGTTTTTGTGCAATTTTATCAGAAGACCAGTGGGAAATAACATGAGGAATGCCCAAAAGATAATGACGCTTATTATGAGTGGAGGGGGTATGATGCTGGTAATTATCGTGGATTCTTATGTCACTTGACCGCACAAGACACAGCCAATTTTATTGAGAAAAACGTAAGATTACTTCAAGTGCGTCTTGTTACCTAGAATATGATTTATCCGTTTTCATACGCAACTTTCACGGGCTGTTGTTATGGTTGGCGGGAAGTTCGCCAACGCCGAAATTATTTTAATGCTTTGTTTTATCAAGTTTTTGTACAATTTTATCAGAAGACCATTGGATAATAACATTGAGAATGATCAAAAGAATAATAACTATTGTCATAATCGCGGTATTATAGCGCTGATAACCATAGCGGATCGCCATATCACCCAAACCACCGCCACCCAGATATCCTGCAAGTGAAGTGGCTCCGATAAGAGAAATGATCATGACCGTAAAACCTGTGATCAGACTGGGGAGTGCTTCAGGAATAAGAACATATCGGACAATTTGAAGACGGCTTGCTCCCATGGAACGGACCGCTTCAATGAGGCCGTTCTCAACCGTTTTAAAAGAGAGTTCTGCCATTCGTGCATAAAAAGGAATGGCTGAAATGGTGAGAACAAAAATCACTGAAGGTATTCCTACACCGCTTCCTACAACTATACGGGTGATAGGGAGAAGGTAAAATGCAAGAATAATAAAAGGGATAGCGCGGAGACTATCAATAATAATGCTTAGGGGGCGATTTATAAGGCGTGATGCAAAAAGCTCTCCATGCGCGGTGGTATGGAGCAGCAGTCCTAGCGGGAGTCCTATAACAAGTGCCATCAAAGAAGCGCTCACTGCCATCAATAATGTATCAAAAATGGCACTGGGAAGTTCATGAAAAAGGACATTAAACATAGCCTAAAACCTCGCAATATCGACTTTTTTCGGTCAACCATTTGACAGATTTTTGCAAAGCCACTTCGTTTTTCGCGGGAAGAGCGAGAAATAAGCGCCCAATGGTTTCACTTTGAACTGTATCAATGCCACCATGTAAAATACGCCCTCTTAAACCTGTTTCATCTTCAAGAAGGTGAAGAAAAGGGCGCTGAGCAATTTCACCGGCAATATTAATTTCAATGACGGCTTCTTGACCTGTGGGCTTAAGGTTTTTTGCAAATTTTTCAGGAAGCTGTGGTGTCACAAGTTTAAGCATGGCAATGGTGGTATCTTCTTGCGGTGAAGTAAAGATATCCTTCACACGTCCTTCTTCCACAATACGTCCTTGATTGAGAACAACAACGCGATGTGCAATGGCACGCACAACTTCCATTTCATGGGTAATGAGTACAATAGTAAGATTGAGACGCTGATTAATATCGGCAAGAAGCTCCAGAATAGACTGTGTTGTTTCAGGATCAAGAGCAGAGGTTGCCTCATCTGACAATAATATTTTGGGATTGGCTGCTAGAGAACGTGCAATACCAACACGCTGTTTTTGTCCCCCTGAAAGCTCGAGAGGATAACAATATTCTTTGCCACGTAACCCCACCAATTCAATGAGTTCAAAAGCACGTTGACGGCGTTGTTTTTTGTTTATACCAGCTAGTTTAAGCGGTAATGCAATGTTATCAATGACTCTTTGTGATGATAAAAGATTGAAATGTTGAAAAATCATCCCAATACGTTGACGATAAGGCGCCCATTCTGTTTCTGAAAGATTTGAAATATTTACATCTTCAAAAAAAAGTGCTCCTTTATCAATACGTTTTAATCCATTTAAACAGCGCATAAGTGTAGATTTTCCTGCGCCACTGCGTCCGATGACACCAAGAATTTCACCTGCATGGATATCGAGGGATAAACGGTCTATTGCTGGAAACCCCGCTGTTTTTCCAAAATGACAGCTGACGTTTTTTAAAGAAATAAGAGCGGGATTTTCCATATTTTCCATTTGCAATTACCAAGAGGTTTGGGCGGTTGTGCCAAAAATTTCTTTGATTTTTGCACGGACAGGTTCACTATTGTAGGCCGCAACCAATTTTTTAACCCACGGTTCATCTTTCTCGCTGGTGCGCACAACAATGATATTATTATAAGGGTTATTTTCTGCTTTTTCCCAAGCGATGGCATCTTTATCCAAGTTTAATCCCGAGACTAAAGCCCAGTTTGTATTTATAATTGCAATATCAAAATCATCGATTGCACGTCCTAAAATGCCAGCATCCAATTCACGGATTTTCAAATTTTTAGGATTTTCAATGATATCAAAAGGAGATGCAAGAATATTATGAGGATCTTTTAGTTTTATCAGGCCTAGGGAATTGAGAAGAAGTAAAGCTCTTCCACCATTTGATGGATCGTTAGGAATGCCAACGTTCGCTCCATCCTTGAGTTCTTTTAATTCTTTTATTTTGTGCGAATAGACACCAATAGGAGCAATAAATGTGTATCCAGCAATTGAAAGTTTGTAGCCTCGTTGCTCCATTTGACTGTTCAGATAAGGTGCGTGCTGGAAAGAATTCGCATCGATGTCTCCTGAATTAAGGGCATCATTGGGGAGAGCGTAATCAGAAAAATAAACAAGTTCAATATCCAAACCCGTTTTTTTAGCTTGCTCAGCGGCAACTTTCCAAACGGTCGCTTCATGTCCTTCCATAACACCGAGTTTTATTTTTGATTTATCTGCTGCCATGGAAAAGGGAGAAGATAAAAAAAGTGCAACAAAAAGAGACAGGAGGAATCCGATAGAGGCACTCCAAGATAATTTTTTTAATGTCATGTGCGTTTGCCTTTCTTTTTCTTTGGCAAGAGATTTCTTGAGGAAAGATTCAATATACTCTATATTACTTCTAGGAATCTTGACAGTATAAAAGCTTTATAGAATATTCAATCGTTTTTATTCAAAAAATAATATTATTTTTTCTATACTGTAAGCGCTTTTGGGCAACCAACATGCATCAATAGGCATGAGCGGGAAGCACTTCTTCCAAGTTTAAGTAACAAATTCTTATGTTGTAATATTTTTGTTGGGAACCAATTGCTCTTTTAAAACTTCTTTAAGTGATGATTGGCTTTGCAAGCAGGCGATCAAATTATGACCTTGAAAGCAGTGAACCTACAGAATGAATATTGCAATCAGGAAAATAGGTCGTGTGTATAGGGCCGGTAGAGAACAAAGTAAGAGAGCTGTTCTCTAAATATGGTGTGTGTCTTTGGGGGGCTTTGAAGACGACAAGGAATTGTTCACCACTTTATTAGAATGCAGCAAATTTTTGCAAAGGCAAATATTTTTGCAAAGGCAAATATAGGCTTTTTACACTATATAAGAGGAATAAGAGAGCATGTTAAAGAAGAATTTTTTATCAACTACAACTACAATGATTTTATTGTCTTTTGGTGGATTAGGGATGGGAATGTTTGTCCCTAGTGCGACTGCTGGAACAGTTGCTCGTGTAGCAACAGGTCATGTGATTTTGCGCACAGGTCCAGCTACCACTTATAAAGCTATCGCAACAGTTCCAACTGGAGCAAAAGTGCAAATTAATGGCTGCCTCTCCAATAAGGCTTGGTGCGCACTTTCCTATAATGGAAAGGCTGGTTGGGCGTCTGCACATTATTTAAATGTCAACAATATTCCTACTATTGCCTTTGCGCATATGCATATGAAGCCAAACTCTATGATAAAAGCGCAGAAAGAAAAAGCTAAACGCATTATCTCCGATTATAAAGCTAGTACCGTACCACAAAAAATACGAAAAAATATGCAGAAATTGTACAGAACAGATGTGATTATCGATTCGACAGGCGTAAAAAAAAGAGATGAAAGAACAATTTTTAATCCATCAACGAAAGCACACGATGTATCTGTAAAACATGTGACCGCTTATAATCCTTTTTTTCCAGATAATGTTAATTTTAAAAACTTTGAACGCAATGAAACCCGCTACCGCATTGTGACATATCCTGCTCCATAAAGAAACGAGCACACGCCCCCGTTTTAAAGGAGTTTTATTATAAAAACACACTGTTATTGAGATGGCAGGGTTATTGAGATGGCAGGAAAACCACAGCAGCATGAGGCATTTTTGCTCCATGCTGCTCTTTTTGTTCAGAGCGCTGACTTCGGTCTTATTAAATTACGTACAACGAGCAATTCAGCAATTTGAATTGCATTCAATGCTGCACCTTTTCTTAAATTATCAGCAACAACCCAGAATGCTAGACCATTTTCAATGGTGATATCTTCGCGAATACGGCTAATAAAGGTATCATCTTCCCCGGTTCCTTCATAGGGCGTTATATAACCACCATCTTCATGTTTATCGATAACTTGGCATCCCGGCGCATCGCGCAGAATAGTCTGTGCTTCCTTGGCGCTTAGTGGTTTTTCAAATTCAACATGAACAGCTTCAGCATGTCCGATAAAGACAGGAACACGAACAGCAGTGGCTGTTAATTTGATCTTAGGATCAAGAATTTTCTTCGTTTCAACCGTCATTTTCCATTCTTCTTTTGTGTAGCCATCTTCCATGAAAACATCGATATGGGGAATGACATTAAAGGCAATGCGTTTGGTGAATTTTTTTGAGGTGATTGGATCTGCAACAAAGACTGCTCGTGATTGTTCAAAAAGTTCATCCATTCCTTCTTTACCAGCTCCGGAAACCGATTGATAAGTAGAAACAACGACGCGTTTAATAATTGCAGCATCATGAAGAGGTTTTAAAGCTAAAACAAGTTGAATTGTTGAACAATTGGGGTTTGCTATAATATTGCGTTTGGAAAATCCATCAATAGCTTGTGCATTCACTTCTGGTACAATCAACGGGACATTTGCATCATAACGCCAAGTGGATGAATTGTCGATTACTACACAACCAGCCGCAGCAATTTTAGGAGCATATTCTTTGGAAATACTTCCTCCTGCAGACATGAGGCATAGGTCTATGTCCGAAAAATCGTATGTATCAAGTGCCTTTACTTTTAAAGTTTTGTCACCATAAGAAACAGTCTGCCCTAAGGAGCGCCGTGATGCCAAAGGAACTATTTCATGAGCTGGAAAACCACGTTCTTCCAGAATTGTTAGCATCTCACGACCAACATTTCCGGTTGCGCCGACAACTGCAATTTTAAAACTCATTCTGCCATACTCCTCTCCCTCTCCACTTCTCTTTCCTGAGCTAAACCTATGAGAGGGCGAGTTGGCCAAGGAATATTAAATTATATTGTTGCTTTTATAGGTTTAATTCTTGTGTATACCAATCACGATCTAAAGCACTACAGGTCGGTTTATGTAAAACGCACCGTCCTCTAAGTTCTGCGAGAGTTGAGAAAGCTTGAATCTTTTATCCCAAGCCGTCTTGGATACTTCCTTGACAGCGCCGCAATCTAGTAAATTGCTCATCTTCTGTCAATCTTGAGACGTTTAAATTTTATAACGATTATATTATGCATTATGCTGGTGAAGTTTTTATATTTCATTAAACGTTTGTGCTCTGCGGTCCCTATGCAGGACGCTGATGTGATTTTTCTAGTGTTGTTTGCGTCTTTTGCTTTGTGGTTCTCATTCTTACTTAAATAAATGTTTTCATTAAAGGTTACTATAAAGGCGTTCATTTAAGAAATGTTCACCAAAATCATAAAATATAAAATAATGTGGTGCTTTCACACTAATCAGAGATTAACTGCAAGATTGCCTTTTGTTTTTCGGGTTTAAGCACTCTGAAACTTTTAAAAAGCAAGTATTCGGTTTTGTTCGCTATTTTTTCATTATGAGGGTATGTGGCATGTTCTTTTGTTGGGATTATCAGCGTAAAAGAAGAAAATAAGAACATCTAAAATATCAGAAATTTCCTGTAAGTAAGTGTCCTGCTCCCACGCGATTCAAGTCTTTTTGTACTTTGGGATTTATTGGAAAGTTATACCTAAGTGGCTGCTTCATTGTTTTTGACAAAGCCCCATGATGTTTCTTTTAAAGCGCATTTTTTGCCTACAGAAAGATCATTGAAATGTGGATTTTGTTTGTACCTTAGTCTCCTCACTGGGGGCGAGCGCCCTCGCATTGGTATTCCGAGAGGTTGGAAGCACTGAACTTAAATAGTTTGCTTGTTTTTAGTGCCTTTAGCACTTGGATATAAAAAGAACTTTCTGAATTCTGGGATACCCGCAAAGCGGGCTTATTTTTTGCGTTTAAGTTTTTCGAGTTCTAACACTCTATTGATTGCTGCGTATACAACCCAAAACCACAAGTTTATTCAGAGGATAATTTTCTTAAATCGTCAATCAAAACAATCAGAATTAAGACAAGTTTGCTTGTTGGTTTTTCTCAAATTGAAGAGCAGATATTGCAATGCGCTTCCCTGTTTTGATGGGATTTTATGAGAGTTTTATCTTCTCTTCTGTATAAGGTAATGGGCTCGTATCTTTGCATTCAGAAGTAGAAAAACTTTTATTTGTTTCTTGCAAAACGGGGTGATGTATGAATAAAGGACGTTTGAGATAAGGGCTCAATTAATATGTGCTTCTTATGAACCGTCTTAATGCAAGAGCAGCGCAATGTTAGACGTTGGTAAAGAGAATGATGCCTTTTGTTTGTTACGGAACTATCTTTTCTAAAAAAGCTTCATATTGAAAAAAATGGCATGAATATTGCTTATTTTTTATTGTCCTGCTTTTTCATTGTCCTTTAAAGGACGCGCTTCAGAGGCAAGCATAATGGGAATGCCGTCGCGAATAGGATAGGCAAGTTTTGCTTTGAGAGAAATTAATTCTTGTGTTTTTCGGTTCAGAGAAAGTGTTCCCCCTGTAATTGGGCATACGAGTAATTCAAGCATTTTAGGATCGGTAATCGTTTTTTTCATGTTTTAAGGTTCACTAGTTTAACTGATGATGCATTCCTGTTTGCTTCATAAGTGTACGTTCCGTTAAAGCAAGAAGAGTTTGGGCGCGGCTCCCAATATCTGGAGCTTCAAGCAGAGCTTGTTTTTCTGTTGGTGTAAAGGGGATAAGGGCTGAAAAAGCATTCACCAATATAGATGTGGGCGTTTGTATGATACTGCTCCAATTATATTCTATTTCATGTATGGTGAGATATTGCTCAACAATGTTTAAGAGGTTTGTTCGATTAATACTCTCTGAAATATCTGGTTCTTGTAAGTCTTTTGTGTTTGCTTGGATGACAGCAATCCTATAGGGTTTTGTATTCACCAGTTCTTGTTCTACTGTGAAGCGGCAAACTCCCTGCAATATAATGAGAAGCTGCCCATTGCCTGTTTCGTTGTAGTTGGTGATGCGACCTATACAGCCTGTTTTGTAAAGTTGTGTAGAGAAGTCGTTTGTATCTGATGCAAGTGGTTGAATGATACCTAACAAACGATTGGATACCATAACGTCTTCAACCATTTCAAGAGCTTCTGGTTCAAAAATGTTGAGCGATAAAAATCCACCTGGCAGTAAAAGCGCACCTTCTAAGGGGAAAAGAGCAATTTGTTTTGGTAGATCATTTTCGCAATTATAATGGATATTGCCAGCTTTCATGAGTATTTTGAAACCTTTGTCCGATGAGGTTTGATGCGTAAATAACGACCAGTTTATGAGACTCTTTCTTATACGTTGCGTGAGTGATAAAACAGACCATATCATTGTGTGTTAAGATCATACCTCTCGCTCCTTTTGAATATTCATTGTTAGAAGATATCAAAGTTGGTCATTCTGATTGGACCGTGCAAGAGAGAATATTGTTTTTGATCCTTTTAGTCTGTGTTCTCAAGTGATATTTTTGTTTGTGGATTTTCGCAATTTCCCTTCTCCCTCTTTATTGAGCTTCTCCCTCTGTCTTATAATGCTCAAAGCTTCCTATTATAAACCTTTGAAAACAGCCTATGCAAGTTTAAAATTAAGGCACTATAATCATTTTGCTGATGACAGTATGAAAAAGATAGTCTATAGACGACGTATGTCGGAAAGAGCGTTATCGTTTCTTTCATTCTTTTGCGGGAGAGAGCAGACTGCAAACTTTCGCACCTGCCGCCGAAGGGGAAAATAGCCCATAATCTCTCAGGCTCTAAGGACCGTAAAAGGATAAAGGCAGGTCTGGAAAGTCGGGATGATCCGCGCCGAAGGTGTAAGCGAAAGCTCTTTTCGCGAGTCTCTCAGGTTTGTGACAGAAGGGTGCAGAAACGGCCATATCCTGTGGGCGGTGAGTGCGACTTTGGAGATATTATGGGCACACTACAAGAATTCGGAACATCTTCTTTAAAAATACTTCCCTTACATGAGCTGCATGAAAAAGCTGGAGCAAAATTTGGTGCTTTCGCAGGTTGGAACATGCCTTTGACCTACCCTCTTGGGGTTTTGAAAGAGCATCTTCATACGCGTGCGCATGCAGGTCTTTTTGATATTTCTCATATGAAATTGATTGCCGTTGAAGGACCACAAGCAGTAGAATTTTTATCATATGCTCTCCCTGTGGATGCTGCATTGTTAAAGATTGGTCACTCACGCTATAATTATTTGCTTAATGAACAGGCTGGTATTCTTGATGATCTTATCATTACCCGTTTGGCAGAATGCCGTTTTATGCTGGTCGCGAATGCTGGCAATGCGCAAGCTGATCTTGCTGAACTTCAAAAGCGTGCTGTTGGTTTTGATTGTCAAGTGATTGCTCTTGAGAGGGTGTTGCTTGCTCTTCAAGGTCCACAAGCAGCAGCAGTTTTGGCTGATGCAGGTTTACCTGGTAATGAGCTGTTGTTTATGCAAGGATTCGAACCACAAAAAGATTGGTTCATAACGCGGTCTGGTTATACGGGAGAAGATGGTTTTGAAATTGCTCTCCCTATAGGGCATGCACATACATTGGCTGAAAAATTGTTGAGCGATCCTCGTGTTGCGTGGGTTGGTCTTGCTGCGCGCGATAGTCTTCGATTGGAAGCAGGGTTGTGTTTGCATGGCAATGATATTACGCCTGATACTACGCCCATTGAAGCAGCATTGACATGGGCTGTTCCCAAAACTGTTCGAGAAAAAGCGCAATTCTACGGGGCAAAAGCTTTTCTTGAAGCTCTTGAGAAAGGTCCTTCTCGTTGTCGCGTTGGTTTAAAACCACAAACGCGCCAACCTATTCGTGCAGGGGCAGTGCTTCTCGATGATAAAGGTCATCAGATCGGGGTGGTAACGTCGGGCGGTTTTGGTCCTTCTTTTGATAGTCCTGTCGCGATGGGATATGTTCCTGTGGGTTGGAAAATGGAAGGAACAGAAGTTTTTACGGAGCTACGTGGCAAAAAGATTGCACTGTCTGTCCATTCGCTTCCTTTTGTTGAACAACGTTATTTTAAAGGATAATTTTTATGTCTAAAACTTATTTTACACAAGATCATGAGTGGCTCAGTGTTGATGGAGAAGTGGTTACTGTTGGAATCACAAATTATGCTCAAGAGCAGTTAGGAGATTTGGTTTTTGTTGATTTGCCGCAAAGTGGAACACAGCTTTCTAAAGGAGATGCTGCTGCTGTCGTGGAATCGGTAAAAGCGGCTTCCGATGTTTATGCACCTCTTGATGGTGAAGTGGTTGAAATTAACGAAGCTTTAGCAAATAGTCCTGAACTGGTAAACCAGAAAGCCGAAAAAGAAGGTTGGCTATGGAAAATGAAGTTACAGGATGAAACGCAACTTGAAGGGTTGCTGGATGAGGCTGCTTACAAAGCACTGATTGGATGAGTGCTATGTTAGAGCGTCAATTTTTTTCTCGCCATATTGGGCTTCGTCCCGATGAAACACAAAAAATGCTTGATGTTTTAGAGCTGGATTGTGTTGATACACTCGTTTCTCAGGCTGTTCCGCACTCTATCCATTTGGGGCGTTCGCTTAATCTCCCAAAGGCAGCTAGCGAAGGGCAAGCCTTGGAAGAACTCTCTAAGATGATGGGGCGTAACCATGTGCATAAAAGTTTTATTGGGCAGGGGTATCATGGAACAGATGTGCCTCCCGTTATTTTGCGCAACCTTTTTGAAAATCCTGCTTGGTATACTGCTTATACACCCTATCAAGCAGAGATTAGCCAAGGTCGTTTAGAGCTTTTGTTCTATTTTCAGACATTGGTAAGTGAACTCACTGGTTTGCCGGTTGCGGCTGCTTCACTTCTTGATGAAGCAACAGCTTTAGCTGAAGCAAATGCGGTGGCTGTGCGCTTTGCACGTGAGAAAAAAACAAAGATTTCTGTTCAAAGCCTTTTGCATCCTCAGACGTTGCGTGTTGCACAAACGCGTGCTGAAACGCAAGCTATTCATATTAGCGAAAAGAGTGAAATTTGTTCTGATACAGCAGCAATTGTTTTGTCTTGGCCTGATACTAAAGGCTCTTTTAATGATTACAGCGAAGTTATTCAGGAAGCAAAGGCAAAGGGAGCGCTGGTGATCGTTGTTGCCGATCCTTTAGCGCTTACCCTTATGGAACCACCAGCTCAGTGGGGGGCTGATATTGTCGTTGGCTCTATGCAGCGTTATGGGGTCCCAATGGGGTTTGGTGGTCCTCATGCTGGTTATCTCGCGGTAAGCGAGGCTTTAACGCGTCTTATTCCAGGGCGTATTGTTGGTCAATCGGTTGATACGAAAGGACGCACTGGTTTTCGCTTAGCATTGCAAACACGTGAACAACATATTCGGCGCGATAAAGCAACGTCGAACATTTGTACAGCGCAGGCTCTGTTAGCAAATATGGCAACGGCTTATGCTGTTTGGCATGGACCGCAAGGCTTGCAGGCAATTGCGCAGCGGATTCATCATTTAACATGTCGTTTTGTTGCTGGTTTAGAAGCCGCAGGGGTTCATGTTGAAGGGGAAAACTTTTTTGATTGTGTGAGTATTTTTGTTAAGGGGAGAGCTCAAGAGATTGCTAACCAAGCGAAAATGGGGGGGCGTCTTGTCCGTATTCTTGATGATGACACGATTGCGATCAATTTTGATGAATTGTCAACGCAAGAAGATGCTGGTGCTTTGGCAAAGCTTTTTGGTGCGCAATTGGTTGATCAGGTTTCTTCACGCCTTTTTGGTAAAGGACGGGATGATGCTTTCCTTTCACAGCCCTTTTTTCATGCCGTTCATTCAGAGACAGACATGATGCGCTTTTTGCGTCGTTTGTCAGATAAGGATTTGGCATTAGATCGGGCAATGATCCCTCTTGGTTCTTGTACGATGAAACTGAATGCAGCAGCTGAGTTGATGCCTGTGAGTTGGTCTACGGTAGCCAATATACACCCCTTTGTTCCGAAAGAGGATGCTGTGGGTTATCAAGAAATGATCAATCAGTTAAATGCATGGTTGTGTGAAATTACAGGATTTGCGCAAGTTTCTTTCCAGCCAAACTCTGGTGCTCAAGGAGAATATGCGGGGCTTTTGGCAATCCGTCGATATCATCAATCACGTGGGCAACATCAACGTACACTTTGCCTTATTCCCGCATCGGCACATGGTACCAATCCAGCTTCAGCTCATATGGCGGGGATGGAAGTTGTGGTGGTAAAGTGCTTGAGCGATGGCGATGTTGATATTGATGATCTCAAAATGAAAGCGCAATTGCATAAAGACAAGTTAGCGGCTCTCATGATCACTTATCCTTCAACCCATGGGGTTTATGAGGAAAGTATTAAGGAAATTTGCTCTGCTATCCATGAAAATGGGGGACAAGTTTATTTTGATGGGGCTAATTTGAATGCGCTTGTTGGGCTTGCACGTCCGGCGGATATTGGAGCGGATGTTTGTCATATGAACCTTCATAAAACATTTGCCATTCCCCATGGTGGTGGCGGTCCTGGTGTTGGTCCGATTGGAGTGGCAGAGCATCTTAGGCCATTTTTACCAGGCCATGAACAAGAGGGATCATCCTATGCGGTTTCAGCTGCGCCTTATGGAAGTGCCTCTATTCTTGTTATTACATGGATGTATATTCGAATGATGGGGGCTGATGGTTTGAAATATGCGACACAAACAGCAATCCTGAATGCCAATTATATTGCTGCACGTCTTTCAAAGGCTTATTCCATTCTTTATCGGGGTAAACATGGGCGTGTGGCGCATGAGTGTATTGTGGATACTCGCGTGCTAAAAGAGCAATATGGGGTGAGTGTTGATGATATTGCAAAACGTTTGATTGATTACGGTTTTCATGCGCCGACGATGTCTTTTCCTGTTCCTGGGACTTTGATGATTGAGCCAACGGAATCAGAGCCAAAAGAAGAGATTGATCGTTTTTGTGATGCGTTGCTCTCTATTGCTGAAGAAGCTAAAAAGGTTGCTGAAGGGGTTTGGCCAAAAGATGATAATCCATTGGTCAATGCACCGCATACATTGGTTGATACAGTAGATGATGCTTGGGAACGACCTTATTCACGACAAGAGGCTGCTTTTCCCAATTGTTCTCTTGATCCAGCGAATAAATATTGGCCTCCTGTTTCGCGCATTGATAATGTTGCAGGAGACAGAACACTTATTTGTTCTTGTCCACCATTGGGGAATACATACTAAATTTATTGGTTTGCATTGATGAAAAAAAGCCCGCATATTTTGTGCGGGCTTTTTTGTCATCTCTTATGAATTATATTGTTTTTTTGGTTTTCGTTTTCTTTGTGACAGTCTTAAAATAAATTGATGATTTCTATTGTCATTGTTCGTTTAAGCATTTTTATGAAAATATTGATGAATAGAGTGTTGGCTATGAAGTGCTGATGCACATAGTACAGAGGTGGTTGTTATAAGATATTTTATAAGAAAGCTGATAAGTTCCCTTTTGAAGATGATAATTTTCATCACTTTGTTTAGTGGTTTTCAATGTAAATACGTTTATAGCGGTCTCCTAGAGACGTAAGAATTTCATTAGGAATGGTATTGGCGTCTGTGGACACTTTTTCAAGGGTTTGATGGGGGCCAATGAGTTCTACCCAGTCACCTCTTTGAGGTTTTTCATCAAGATCGGTAGCATCAACTATGATAGAATCCATAGAAATGCGTCCAGCGATAGGAAGTTTTTGCCCATTGAAATAAACCGCACCTTTATTTGAAAGAATGCGTGGCAAACCATCAGCATAGCCGATAGAAATGGTTGCAAGAGTACTTGGTTTGCGAGTAATGAAGGTTCCCCCATAACCAACAGGTGCTCCTGCATCAACAGAGCGGCTTTGAAGGACTTGGACTTCAAGTTTTACAACAGGTTTAAGAGGTGTTGAATGTTTGCCATGCGGATTAACACCATAAAGTGCAATGCCAGGGCGAACAAGATCAAAATAAAAATCTTGTCCAAGAAAAATGCCCCCAGAATTGGCAAATGAGACTTTACAGCTAGGCAATTGCTTAAGTATTTGCTTGAAAGTAGTTAATTGTATATCATTAGATGGATGAGAGGACTCTTCTCCATTTGCAAGGTGACTGAGAATATATCTTATTTCTGCTTTTTCAAAAATCGTAGGTTGTTTGATGAGTTTTTGTAATTCTTGTTTATCAAGTCCTAAGCGGTTCATACTGGTATCGATTTGAATAATTGCGGGAAATTTTTTATCCTTTTTTTGGCAAAGTGTTTGCCAGTCTTCGATAACAGACCAAGAGTTTAGAACAGGAATAATTCCTTCTTGAGCTATAAGTTCTTCTGTATTGTGTGGAATTCCATTCAGAAGAGCAATCATGACATTTTCTGGTAAAATGGTTTTGAGATGAAGTGCTTCTTCGATTTTGGCAACAAAAAAAGTGCGACAACCAGCCTGATAAAGCGCAGGGGCAATTTTATCAGCACCTAACCCATAAGCATTGGCTTTTACAACCGCTGAACATTGCGTTGGGGCAACACGTTTAGCTAAAGTTATATAATTTGCAACAATAGCACGCACGTCGATGGTCGCTATAGCTGTAGCAGGAAATAATGCATTTTTTTCATCATTAACGTATTTGTTCATTTAAAAAATTCTCTTAAGTCAGCGAGATACGAAGTTCCCTTTGGTTATTTTATATAATTTTCTATGATATATGAAAAGGATGCGTATACTGTTTGTTATTGTTAAAATCGTGAGCAGTTCATACTGAATTATGTGTCATCAAAGCAATCTTTTAAGGTAAATAACTTATTTTAGCATAATCACTAGAATACCTTACCACCTCTTTGTATTTTTATGAACGCGTAATTTACTGACAGTGGGTAAGGTATAGACTTTTGCATTTTACTGAACTCTCTTTGTTAAAGCCTATTAAAAAATAAAAGCGAATCTGTAGTGTTGTATCGTTTTTCATAGTGAAATCAAAAAAATCTTTTGTATCAATAGTGAATTAAAGTTCTTTGGGGTGATTGATGATAGAATGTGATTTTAATAAAATTAATTTTATCTGTAATAAATTAAGGGGGGGATTATAGAATCAGAAAAATATTATTATTCTTGTATTGTTTTTAGGTGAGTTCGCCAAGTTATGCTGTTGTTGCGGGTGGGGTTGTTGCTATCCGACATACATGGCCTGCTTATTTTAGAGTTTAATAAATTCTCTTTCTGCCAACAGATCTGTAGTGATGGCGGAGATGCTTCCAAGTTACTATTGGGCAAATCAGTTTTACTTTAAAAATGGAGATGCTGGATATATTGGTTTATAAAATAGGAGAGGAATTTATTTCTTTAACGACTCGATTTGAAAGGCCGTAGGCTGGAAAAGTGGTCAATGTCGTTTATTGCCGATCATGAAGGTTCAGGAGTGTAATGTCGCAGCAAAATACCGTGGAAGACGGGGAATCAACATAAATTAGATGTTTTAAAGGACGGCAATCTGGTGACCGGTATCATAACAGATTTGATGGATGGTACAAAAAAGATTGTAGGGGTTGTTGAAATTCCAAAGACGCTCGGTAAATTTTATGCTTCTCTTGGCTTTGTTGAAGAATATTCTCAATGGAATAAGCAATTTTCCTCTGGTTTTGTGATGGGTGTGCAAAGTTCAATCTTTAGAACTCCTATAGGTGATAATACAGTCAAAGCAAGGCATCAAATACTTTACGGAAGTTGCAAGGATCCTTATATAGTTCAAGCTGTTTATAATATGATGTTTGCATCAACACTGTGAGCAATCTCGGAGGGATACCGCCGCCTCATGCAGCTGAAGTTATTCTTGTTAATGGGAAAGATTTAAGTGCACAAACCATTTCTGATGCGTTAAAAGCTGTTGATTTGATCGTTATTTGTTCCAAAGATGGTTATTGGGGTATCCAATATTTCCTTCTCACAGCTTCATCCGTTTAAAGGCAAATCAATCTTTGTTGATCACCGTGCTGGTTACAGTTCATCCCTTCATGTCAATGATAGTGTGACGAAAGTTAATTAAGGGGACATAAATAATGTATATGTCTGATGGTCATTACTGGAAAATTATAGAAACGCAGTAAAACCAGTTATTGATCCGCTTTCATACCACTAACATTTGTATTTTCCATAAGAGGGCAAGCATAAATTGAGCGGTATTAGTGTAAGTGATTTTGTGATTGAGAATTTATTCTGAAACACTTTCTCTTGCTTTAATAAATATACGAATGATAGCGGGTATTCTGTGTTGTGTTGAATGTTGTCCAATTGCTATTTTTTGCCATGGATTTGATTGTGTTTGAGTCGATTTTTATGAATATTATACTCATTAACAGATCTTTTAAAAATGCCTGTGTTGCATTTTCTTTTTTTCATCGACAATGATAATGCAATGTGATGCTTTGTGTGTTTTTTCTTTGCAACTAATTTTGATACAAAAGTGTTAATCTCATGATTTGTATCTTAAGAAAAATATTGGCAGATAGTGATGCACGTATTATACCACTTTGAAGAGTTACAGGTTGAATGAAGAGAAGGGAAAAGTTTTATGAATACGTCTGCTACTCATGTTCAGTCAAACATCAGCGGCGTTGCGTCAAGCTTTCCTATCCCTGAAAATGCGTTCGCGCTTACCGTGCAGGAAGTTTATCATTATACAGACCGTTTGTTTAAATTTCGCTTGAATCGTCCAGAAAGTTTTCGTTTTCGTTCTGGTGAATTTGTTATGATTGGTTTGCCAAATGCAGAAAAAGCAATTTATCGTGCTTATTCGATTGCAAGTCCATTTTGGGATGAACAGCTTGAGTTTTTTTCGATCAAAGTTCCAGGGGGACCATTAACCGAACATCTCCAAAAAATCAAAATTGGTGATACGGTTTTGATGCGGAAAAAGTCTACTGGAACATTGGTTCTTGATGCTTTGGTTCCTGGAAAGCGCCTTTATCTTCTTTCAACGGGAACAGGTGTTGCTCCTTTTGCAAGCCTTATTCGAGATCCTGAAACTTATGAAAAATTTTCTCAAGTGGTACTTATTCAAACAACGCGCGAGAGAGATGAGCTTGCTTATGCAAAAGAGCTTGTTGTATCTTTAAAAGATGATCCGCTTATTGGTGAGTATGCACAGCGGTTGCAATTTTATCCCATGACTACGCGTGAACATTCAGAACATATGGGGCGCATTACGACCGTCATGGAGAGTGGTGCTTTTTTTGAAACTACTGGTTTGCCGAAAATTCATCCTGATGAAGATCGGGTGATGATTTGTGGCTCAATGGCAATGCTAAAGGACTGCGCAAGGATGTGCGAAGCTTTTGGGCTTGTTGAGGGGGCAAATAATGCACCCGCTACTTATGTTGTAGAGCGCGCCTTTGTTGGATGAGAGAATTTTTGCTGCTGTTTTTTTGGGGGGGCATGGTCTGTTTTTTGAAACTGCTGGTTTTCCGAAAATTCATCCTGATGAAGATCGGGTGATGATTTGTGGCTCAATGGCACTCTAGGGGCAATATATAAGGACTGCACAAGGCTATGCGAAGCTTTTGGGTTTGTTGAGGGGGCAAATAATGCACCGGCACCTTATGTTGTAGAGCGCGCCTTTGTTGGATGAGAGAATTTTTGCTGCTGTTTTTTTGGGGGGCATGGTCTGTTTTTTGAAACTGCTGGTTTTCCGAAAATTCATCCTGATGAAGATCGGGTGATGATTTGTGGCTCAATGGCACTCTAGGGGCAATATATAAGGACTGCGCAAGGCTATGCGAAGCTTTTGGGTTTGTTGAGGGGGCAAATAATGCACCGGCACCTTATGTTGTAGAGCGCGCCTTTGTTGGATGAGAGAGTTTTTTCTGCTGTTTTTTTGGGGGGGGCATGGTCTGTTTTTTGAAACTGCTGGTTTTCCGAAAATTCATCCTGATGAAGATCGGGTGATGATTTGTGGCTCAATGGCACTCTAGGGGCAATATATAAGGACTGCGCAAGGCTGTGCGAAGCTTTTGGGCTTGTTGAGGGGGCAAATAATGCCCCCGCACCTTATGTTGTAGAGCGCGCCTTTGTTGGATGAGGGAGCAGTTGTGATGCGGCATGTGCTAATGCACTTATCGCATCCCAGTTGTTTGCCGCGATAAGCTGTTTAGGGGCTATCCAAGAACCACCTACGCAAAATACGTTGGGAAGTTGAAGCCATTGTACGGCATTTTTTTCTGAAATGCCTCCTGTAGGACAGAACTGAATTTCAGGAAAAGGGGATGATAAAGCTTGCACAAAAGCGATTCCACCAGCTGCTTCAGCGGGAAAAAATTTAAGATATGAATAGCCTTTTTCCAGTGCTTTTATACATTCACTTGGTGTAACAACAGCGGGGAGGAGGGGAATTTCGCTGTTTGTTGCACAATCAATTAATTCATTTGATAATCCAGGGCTAATAATGAATTTTGCTCCTGCTTGTTCAGCTTGTTCGTAGTGCGCACTGTTGAGAATTGTTCCTGCTCCGACAATTAATTCAGGTAGTTCTTGTGTAATTCTTTTAATTGCATCGAGTGCATTTTCTGTTCGCAATGTAACCTCAATTATTTTTACCCCCCCTTTGGCAAGGGCGCGTGCTAAAGGCACTGCGCTATGCGGATTATCAATGAGCAAAACAGGTATGACGGTTTGTTTCTGGAGAAGGGATAAAAGGCTCTCTATTTTTTGGCACATGGTGTTCTTTCTTGAGGAGATGATATTGTTCGTAGAGTTTGATTAAGCACAATATCCTAAAGAGTAGATGAATAGGTCTTGAAATTGAACGAAACGCGCGTTATGGCAATATTATGGAAAAGAATTTTAAAGTTGTTGCTCTTTATTGCTTTGCAGATTTGAAGCATTATCATCAATTACAGAAACCTTTGCGTGATTTATGTCAGGCACAGGGTATCAAAGGTACTCTTCTTTTAGCAAAAGAGGGAATTAATGGAACAGTTGCGGGTTCTTGCGCAGCGATTGAGGTGCTGGTCAATTTTATTACAGATGAACCAGCATTTCAAACACCGGAGATTAAATATTCTTGGGCGTCAAAAATGCCTTTTCATCGCATGAAAGTGCGCTTGAAAAAAGAGATTGTAACAATGGGGGTTGAGAGTGTTGATCCGTTAAAGGTTGTTGGCACTTATGTCGAACCTGAAGATTGGAATGCTCTTATTCAAGATGAAGAGACAATTCTCATTGATACGCGTAACGATTATGAATATGCGCTTGGGAGCTTTCAAGGAGCGATTGATCCGCGTATTAAAACATTTCGGGAATTTCCTGAATGGGTGCAAAAGCACGAAGCTGATTTAAAAAAGAAAAAGAAGGTTGCTATGTTTTGCACAGGTGGCATTCGGTGTGAGAAGTCAACAGCTTATGTACGTGAGCTTGGTTATGATCAAGTTTATCATTTGAAAGGTGGCATCCTCAAATATTTGGAAACAATTCCAAAAGAAAAGAGTTTGTGGTGGGGCGAATGCTTTGTTTTTGATGAGCGTGTTTCTGTTGGGCATGGTCTTGAAGAATGCGGACGTGAATTATGTCGTGCATGTCGTTCCCCTCTTAATGCTGAAAGCAAATTATCGCCTCATTATGAAGAAGGTGTCTCATGTGATGCTTGTTATAGTACGCGAAGTGAAGCGGATAGGCAGCGTTTTCGCGAACGTCATAAGCAGTTCCAATTATTAAAATCGCGTGCGCTTCAGTCTCATCCAGAAGCCTAATGACATCTTAACTTTAGGACTTAAAGCCTTTGTTTTTTCTGTTGTTACGAGAGGAAACTTCAGAGTTAGCAGGAAACTATTTTATACGGCTGGGTTTAGCTCGTTTTTTATAAAACAACCAATTGATTTGTAAGTATAAATAAGAATTGGGTTTTGTGATCAGATATTCTTGATATTGTCGTATTGGGTTATTTCAAACATTCCTAATTCTCAAATCAGTAGAGTTCGTTTATTGATAGCTTGATAGCAGGGCGTATAATTTGAAAGGCTGTGTCATGAAGAGATGAAATATGCAATTCATGAAGCTGTTTAAAATGAATGAGCTACACTGGGGGTAAGATAATGATGGTGTTGGCTTATGACATTCATGAATATAAAGATGGCGGGTATTCTCAGTAGATTTTACGTTACACTTTCCATGAAGTGATGTTGGGAGATGAAATGAGAAAGTTTCCGCAAAGAGATTCCTTTTAAAGAAGATTATAGAATAATCAGCACCATAACTTAGGATTTTAGGGCTTAGGATTTTTGCTGTAAAATGGTGTTTTTTGTGAAGGTTGCTATTTTCTTAAAAGGGATAATGTGGCTTATCAGTTGGGGGAAGTGTTGTTTTTTTGCAATTAATTTGTCTTTAAAACTTAAAAAATATTTAAAATAAAAAAAATGATTGAAATGAATAAGAGTTAGTTCTATATGGATCCTTGCCCAAAGTCGCACGTGCCTGTGGGTGTCCGCTGGTTCTCAAATGGTGAGATTAACCGGTACGGTACCTGGAACTAACCGCTCCAGTCATTCTTACGGCCAATCGAAAGAATGAGGACATCTTGAAGCAACGACGGTGCGGGCCTTTCTGGTGTCTTCCAGTGTAAATGCTGGGATAACTATAGAGGCACACCTCATTGCCTTCAGTGCGGAAGTGGTTTTCTCAACTCCAATCAAAAAGGCAGATAGATAAAGTAGAACAACGCGGTTTCTGCGCTGTTTTTCATTGCATGCAATGTTAGTTACTTCTTGTTTATTAAAATAATCAGAGTGCTAAGAGTGGTTGTATGTGTTTTGTCCTTTGGTTATTGGCGGCTCTATGTTGTCCAAGTATAGAGTAGGGATGTTGTTTCCCTGGGAGAATTGGTAGATGACGACACAACGTATTCGCGATTTTCTTGCAACACATCACTGTGAAGGTCCATGCTTAATTGTTGATCTTGATGTTGTCCGTGAAAATTATTTAAATTTTGAAAAAGCTCTTCCGCAATCTCGTATTTTCTATGCAATAAAAGCGAATCCAGCACCTGAAATTTTAAGCTTACTTGCTTCTTTAGGATCCTCTTTTGATGCGGCGTCTGTAGCAGAAATTGAAATGGCTTTAAAAGCAGGGGCAACGCCGGAGCGTATTTCGTTTGGAAATACTATTAAAAAAGAGCGTGATATTGCACATGCATATGCATTGGGTATTTCACTTTATGCGGTTGATTGTGTTGAAGAAGTGGAAAAGATTGCTCGTGCTGCCCCAGGATCTCGTGTGTTTTGTCGGGTTCTTACTGATGGAAAAGGCGCAGAGTGGCCTTTGTCGCGTAAATTTGGTTGTATTCCTGCTATGGCGGTTGATGTGTTGCGTCATGCGCATCAATTAGGTTTGCAAGCGCATGGTGTTTCCTTTCATGTCGGATCGCAGCAAACAGATCTTAGCGCATGGGAGCGTGCTTTGTCAGATGCTGCGATAGTTTTTCGCCGTTTGGAGCAAGAAGGAATTTCGTTGAAGTTGGTGAATATGGGAGGCGGATTTCCAACACGTTATTTGAAGGATGTTCCTACGGCACAAGCTTATGGTACAGCTATCTTTGATTCATTGAAAAAATATTTTGGTAATCGTATTCCTGAAACAATCATTGAACCAGGGCGTGGGATGGTTGGTAATGCTGGTGTTATTCGTACAGAAGTTGTTCTTATATCCAAAAAAGCAGACAATGATAATGTCCGATGGGTTTATCTTGATGTCGGGAAGTTTAATGGTCTTACTGAGACTATGGATGAAGCTATTCGCTATCCTATTGAAACTCCCCATGATAATGAGGCAATGGAGCCTTGTATTTTGGCGGGGCCAACATGCGATTCGGCAGATGTTCTCTATGAAAAAACACCTTATCCGTTGCCTTTATCTCTCACAGTGGGGGATGCGTTATTAATTCATGGAACCGGTGCTTACACCGCAACTTACGCATCTGTTGCATTTAATGGTTTTGAGCCTTTGCGATCTTATGTGATCTGAGTTTTTTTATGATATATAAGATGTAGTAGGGTGTGTGATAAAGATGAATATGATGAATTTTCAGACAAAAGATGGTTCGCATTTTATGCTCGCATCTGAGCAAGAGTCCGATATACTTTATCGGGAGCGTTTGCTTGATTTGGCTATGGGAAAAGGACGTAAACGTAAATCATCAGAGTTCTTACGTCGTGGACGATTGGCTGCGTGCGGGCTTTCCTTTGTTGTCAAAAATGCGCTTGGAGAGTTGATAGGCAGTGTGCGTCTTTGGCATGTTCAGTTTAATAAAGGGCAAAATGAGACACAGCATGCTTTGCTTTTGGGGCCTCTGGCTGTTTCTGCTAAATATTCTGGTATGGGAATAGGGTCAGTTTTGGTGCTACATGCAATTGAAACAGCAAAAAAATTGGGTCACGGAGCTATCTTGCTTGTCGGTGATTCAGGGTTTTATCAGCGGTTTGGTTTTTCGAATAGTTTGACAAAAGATTTGGCGATGCCTGGTCCTTATGAAAAACATCGTTTTCAAGCGCTGGAATTAATTCCAGAATACCTTACTTCGTGTCATGGTATTTTGGCACCGAGTGGCAAATTACAAAATTGGAACCGTGTTCAGAGTCATAAAGTGGCTTAAGGATTTTGTTTGTTTTTCTTTTGGTAAAGGTCTTTAGAATTTTAAGTGTTATTTTTTGCTAATGGCATTTTATTCTCAGTAAGTATAAGGCTTTTAGGAAACTTTATATAACAACATGTTCTTTTATTATCTTGAATTTGTTCTCTTTGATAATTTCGGTTCATCCTCTTAGGAGACTAGCAATTTTGCATCGTTTTAAATGGTTTTTGTAAAACCATTGGAGTCGTTTTGTTGTTTGGTTGTGGAATAAACTTTTGATAAGAGATTACTGTAGGATAGAGTTGCTGTATCAAAATCTGTTTTGGAATGGTGATATATTATATAAGTAAGCGTTCTAAAAGTTTTTGACTCTTTTTGTAACCAAACTGCTTAAAAGATAGATTTAAACTTTCCAATATTTAAAAAACAAAATCAGCTATGGGTAAGTAAAGTAAAGATACGCTTTAATGATTTCTATTGCTAAGGTGTTTGTGTGTGAATGAAAGGTGGTTTACCCCATTATTAATGCTTGAACAAGCTTATGGATGCTCTGCACGCGCTGCATCACTCAAACTTTAGTATGGAATAATTTCTGTGGAGGATCTTGCTGATTTCACAAAGTAAGAATACAGGGGGAAGTGGAAATCGGTGATAAGCTAATCGATTTCAGCGTTTATTTTGTAAGAGAAGCATTTTGAAAAATCTCTGCACCACTTTTGGCGTATGTTGGAAAGACAAGAAGAGGGGGAAGAGATATTTTTTGAGCAAAGCAAAATTTTATAAAGGCGTCTGGCTTTTGGGGCGCTAAATAAGGAGATTAATTTCGCAAGTGTAGTAGTCTTTCTCCAACAGCAATAATGCTATCAAAACATTCATTATGAAGAAGTACCAACTTTCAATTCCCATTTTTAGGTCGGCTATAGATACAGAAATCAAACTAACTCTAACGAGAATGGTTGCTTTATCTGAATTTGTTAGGCGAATAGAATAAGTCTCTCGTTTAGTTTGTATTAAGACCGCATAAGTATCCATTTATGATAAATAACCGTTACAAGTACGCAAATATTCTGCATCTCATAGAGTACGTGGGGTGAGAGCTGTCATTCAGAGTGGATTCTTGTGTGTTTAAATATAGTCACAGGTTATGTGTAGAGCACTCAATAGAAAAAACATTCTCTTGTAATTTATAACTTTAATTTAGTGGCTTGGAGGAGCATCGGTGAGGGGTGGTATTTTTTTGAGAAAAACAGTCATGAACGTTAATACAACAAAGATGATAGTTATTATAAAGAAAATGTCGCTAAAAGCCATAACCATTGCTTGTATACGTACCATATTAAACAGTTGGAAGAGAGCAAGAGCATGTGGATCAAAAGTTGCAGAGTTAAAGTACATGGCAAGGTTTGAAAGTAGTTCAGTTGCTTGGTGGTTTCCTTGTTGGACAGTCTCGGCTATTCGTGCATAGTGGAGGTCTGTGCGTTGTGTCATAAGAGTGCTAATAATAGCAAGTCCCACAGCGCCACCAAGATTACGTGTGAGATTAAAAAGTCCGGAGGCATTTTGCATCCGTTCTGGTGGGAGTGATCCCAAAGCAATGTTATTAACAGGAACCATACACAACATCACAGAAGCGCCGCGGAAAACTTGAGGCCAAAAGAGCTCCCAAAATCCCCAATCGTTTGTAATAGAGCTTGCCATCCAAGTTCCTAATGCAAAGCCAAAAAGCCCCAGCGCCATCATCAAACGTGCATCAATTCGTGCTGAAAGAAATCCAGCAAGGGGCGCGGTTAATAACATGACAAAGCCTGAAAGAAATAACGCTTCTCCGATCATAAGGGCATCATAATGGCGAATTTGACTCAAATAGACAGGATAAAGGTATGTGAGTCCATAAAGACCTATACCAAGCATGAAAGAAAAAACTGCTGCAGTCGAAAAATTGAAATTGGAAAAAGCTGAGAGATCAACAATTGGTTCCTTGGCAGTCAAAGCGCGCCAGAAGAATAAAGCGGCAGATAAGATCATGAGAATGAACAAATTTAGAATCAAATTGTCATTGAGCCAGTCATGGCGCGCGCCTTCTTCTAAAATATACTCTAAAGTCCCTAGGAAGATTGCCATAGAAATAAGACCAGACCAGTCAAATTTAGCCATTAAAGAGAGATCAGCTTTGTCAAAATCAATCAATTTCCAAGATAAAATTGAGATAATAATCCCGAAGGGCACATTAATGAGAAAGAGCCAATGCCATGATGAAATATGACAGACATAACCTCCAACCGTTGGACCAATGGTGGGCGCTAATGTTGCGACCAGTCCAACGATAGGAGTAACAATTGGGCGTTTGGAAGGAGGAAAAAGTACATAAGAGGCGACAAAAACACTAGGGATAATACCGCCACCAATAAAACCTTGGAGTGCGCGGTACACAATCATTTCTTCAATAGATGTTGCTGTTGCACAAAGAACAGAGGTAATCGTAAACCCGATAGCTGATATGGTAAAGAAGACGCGTGTTGAAAGCAATCTCCCCAAGAAACCAGAAAGAGGTAACATGATGACTTCAGCGATGAGATAGGAGGTTTGAACCCATGAAATTTCTTCAGAACTTGCTGAAAGACCAGCTTGAATTTCAGCTAAAGAGGAGGAGACGATTTGGATATCCAAAATAGCCATGAACATGCCAAAGGCCATAGCAATGAAAACTACGATTTTGTGGATTTCTATGCGCTCTTGAGAGTGGGTGGACTCTGTCGTGGGAGATGTCATAGCAAGATCATTTTTTCTGTTATAAGAGGTTTTAATTTTGCGGTTTTGTACGTGTATCAATTTCTACTGAAACACTCATTCCTGCTCTGATATGCCCGGTTTTTAATGCTTCTTCTGGAATAGAGATACGGACTGGAATACGTTGAACAATTTTAGTGAAGTTACCAGTGGCATTTTGTGGGGGCAACAGAGAAAAAACAGCTCCTGTTGCAGGTGCAATAGAAAGCACTGTTCCTGCAAACACCTCTTTTTTGAATGCATCAACAGCAATATAAGCCGTTTGTCCAGCATGAATATTTTGCAACTGTGTTTCTTTATAGTTCGCTTCAATATAAAGTGCATGGATGGGAACTAACGCCGCAAGACGTTGGCCATTCATAACAAAGTCCCCTGTTTTGGCTGTTAAATTTCCAATAATTCCATCAAATGGAGCACGTATATTGGTCGAATCAAGATCACGTTGTGCTTTTTCACGCGAGAGTTCTAAGCTCTTTGTTTGGCTTTCAATTTCGTTGCGTTGTGCTTCTAGCACTTGAATATTGGCTCGCGCTGCGGCTATTTGGGCCTTCGCACGATTAACATTGGCAATGGCTTGTTCGTGGTTTGATTGAGCATTGTCAACATCGGATTGAGAAACATAACGATTCGCTTTTAGTTCTGTGGTGCGTTTTAAGGTTAGTTGTGCATTGGTTGCTACGGCTGAAGCAGCGGCTTTTTGTGCTATCGCCTCATCTAAAGCACTGTGAGCAGCTGTAATTTGTGCGTCAATACGCAGAAGGGTTTTTTGTTGCGTATTGAGACGGGCTTGTGTCTGCTCCAAGGCTATTTTATAATCACCTTTATCTAAGTGGAATAAGACATCGTCTTTTTTGACAATTTGGTTAGCTTTGATAGCAATTTTCTCAATATATCCACTTAATTTAGGCGCAATGGCAGCTATATCTCCTTGTACATAGGCATCATCTGTGGTGAGCATATAACGCCAATGTGTTAGCCATTTGTAACCAAACCAAAGCATAAAAAGCGCACAAACGATAAGAAGAGCACTGATTATTTTTTTCTGTTTTATTCTTTTAAAGCGCATGTATGTTGAAACAGTTGTTTCAGATGTGGACATGGATTTTATACTTTCAATTCAACATATACAAAAATAAACTCATCACTGAACAGGAGGGCAATATGCGCAGAAAAAGCGATAAGAGTTTTTCAAGCAATGAATAAAACGCGAATCATAATGCTAAACGTATAAACTTGCAAGTATTAAGAGTATTGCTTTATTGCACATTTTTTGCAAATACCTCGTACTTCAACTGTACTTTTATGGGCTTGAAAACCAATTACTTGAGTCATTTGTTTAATGCCGTGTATAATTGCTTGATCTTGTATTTCGTTTACTTTGCCGCAGCTATCGCAAATTGTAAAAGTTGTTAACTCATGTTGACAATTTTCAGGATGTGAACAAGCCATGAAAGCATTTACACTTTCAAGGCGATGAATGTGTTTTAATTGCACAAGTCTTTCTAGTGCACGGTAAACTTGTAAAGGGGCGCGGAGTCCTTCTTCGCGTAAGCGATCAAGAATTGCATAGGCACTCAAGGGTCCTTGTTCATTTTTTAGAATGTTTAGAACCAACGTTTGATTGCGCGTAAGCTTAGATGGCATGGTTCCCTTCCTTTTTGCAACATGAAGAAACATAAATCGTCTAAGGTATTTGTGCAATGGTGATTATGAAGCACACGCTATGCTTATGATCGAAGTTGTTTTACATTTAAATAAAACATTTTTATGCTGTAAGATTTATTTTTTACGCGCTGTGATTGCAATTTAAAATAAAATGATTTAATTTAAACAAATGTGAGAAAATGATATTGACTCTTTTGTTTGAAGGGTTGTATATACGCGGTGTGACGAGGGCAGTTATCTGTTAGCGACGGTTAGTTTTGC
>NZ_BAABIZ010000012.1:0-47275 GCF_039543045.1 Bartonella jaculi | reverse complement strand
GCGATGGATGTGTCTTTGATTGTTCCGATAGCGATGGAAGAGAAGCTTCGTTTTGCTATTCGTGAAGGTGGTCGTACTGTTGGTGCAGGTATCGTTTCTAAGATCATTGAGTAGATAGTAGGTGTTGGAAGTTTTTTAAAGGTATTTTAATTTTAGGAATTAGGGGTATAGCTCAGTTGGTAGAGCGGCGGTCTCCAAAACCGCAGGTCGCGGGTTCAAGCCCTGCTGCCCCTGCCAAAGGAGAATAAGATTTTGGCTGTGAGGAGGTGGATTTGAACTGCCTTCTTCGCTTTTTTTTATATGGGGCTTGTTTTTTTGTCCATGAATCGGTATTGAGTAGAGAATGAGAAAGCTGCATAAAGCTGAAAATGGGCTTTTCGCGTTTTTGTCGTGTTTGTTTTGTTGTATAAATCACAATAAGATGAGAAAAAGGGTATTCAGAAAGAGTATAGTGTGACTGATGGCATCTAAAACCAATCCAATTACCTTCTTAAAACAAGTTTATGCAGAAACAGCTAAAGTGAAGTGGCCTACGCGTCGTGAGACGGTGATTTCTACTTTTATGGTGTTGTTGGTAACAGCATTGGCTTCGGCTTTCTTTTTTATTGTGGATCAGGTTATGCATTTTGGTGTTTGGCAAGGTATTGATCTCCTAAAGTATCTTTTTAGTTGATAGTGCAAGGAAGTGTGACTGTGGCTGCTCGTTGGTATATTGTTCAAGCATATTCGAATTTTGAAAAGAAAGTAGCGGAAGCTATTGACAAGGAAGCGAAGCAAAAAGGACTTGATCATTTTTTTGAAAAGATTTTTGTTCCCACAGAGCGTGTTGTTGAGGTTCGTCGTGGACGTAAGGTTGATACGGAGCGAAAGTTTTTTCCTGGTTATGTTCTTGTTTGTGCTGAGTTGACAGATGAAGTTTATCATCTCATTAAGAACACTCCTAAAGTAACAGGTTTTTTGGGCTCTGATTCGCGTCCTGTTCCCATTTCTGATCGAGAAGCTGAGCAAATTCTTAAACAAGTTCAGGAAGGTGTTGATTCTCCAAAGTCTTCGGTATTGTTTGAGGTTGGAGAGCAAGTGCGTGTCGCTGATGGTCCTTTTGTTTCGTTTAATGGAGTTGTTCAAGAAGTTGAAGAAGAGCGCTCTCGCCTTAAGGTTGAGGTGCTAATTTTTGGGCGTCCTACGCCTGTTGATTTAGAGTTTGGTCAGGTTGAAAAGCTCTGATTAAACTTAGGGTGATTTTAATCACTTTAAGTAACTGGTGGGAGGTGATTTATGGCTTTTGTCGGCTTAATGATCCGAACCACTTGACTGCAAGCGGGTATCAGGCAAGATGAGTTGCCAGTTTACCAGTGAAATTGAAGGCAGATTGTTATGGCAAAAAAAAGTATAGGTCAGCTGAAGCTGCAGGTTCCAGCAGGAGCGGCTACACCGTCTCCACCGATTGGTCCTGCTCTTGGTCAGCGTGGTATTAATATCATGGAATTCTGTAAGGCGTTTAATGCGGCGACGCAGGAGATGGAAAAGGGAGCGCCGATTCCAGTGGTTATCACGTATTATCAAGATAAATCTTTCACGTTTTCTCTCAAGACGCCTCCAGTATCGTTTTTCTTGAAGAAGGAAGCAAATTTGAAGTCTGGCTCGAAAGAACCTGGTAAAGTATCAGTAGGAAGTATTTCTCGTGATAAAATTCGTTCAATTGCGGAAGCAAAGATGAAAGATCTTAACGCAAATGACATTGAGGCGGCAATGCGCATGGTTGAAGGTTCTGCTCGCTCTATGGGCTTGGAAGTGGTGGGCTAATATTATGGCAAAAGTAGCAAAGAGAATAAAAAATATCCGCAAAGATATTGATTTTAATGAACTTTACGCTTTAAACGATGCAGTTTCGATGGTTAAAGAGCGTGCGGTTGCGAATTTTGATGAAACAATTGAAATTTCAATGAACTTAGGTGTTGATCCTCGTCATGCAGATCAAATGGTTCGGGGTGTTGCTCATTTGCCTAATGGAACGGGGCGGAATATTCGTGTTGCTGTTTTTGCACGTGGTGATAAAGCTGAAGAAGCTAAGGCTGCTGGTGCGGATATTGTAGGAGCTGAGGATTTGTTTGAGAGCATTAACGGTGGAACGATTGATTTTGATCGTTGTATTGCAACACCAGATATGATGCCTCTTGTTGGTCGTCTTGGAAAGATTCTTGGTCCACGGAGTTTGATGCCAAATCCCAAAGTTGGTACTGTGACACTTGATGTTGCCAATGCTGTTAAAGCTTCTAAAGGTGGTGCTGTTGAATTTCGCGTTGAAAAAGCTGGTATTGTGCATGCTGGTATCGGTAAGGCTTCTTTTGGGGGTGATAAGATAGTAGAAAATATTAAAGCTTTTGCTAGTGCGGTTATTAAAGCTAAGCCGCAAGGTGCAAAAGGTGAATATATTAAGCGTGTTGCAATTTCTTCTACTATGGGGGTTGGAATTAAAGTTGATCCTGCAACCGTTCGTTCAGAATAGTTATAAGCAGATTTATGATTTTATTTTGGGGTATGTGAATATCAGAAATGTATTTAGGGTGTCGCTTTTGGTCGGCATTCGGCTATCTAAGCTTTGTTGAGCTTGGGTTATACCGGGAGACATTCCGGAATATCCTGTCCGAGATTGTGGGTGGTACTATTTGAGTATCTTAATCCAAAAAAAGCCTGCATGAGACTGGGGTAAGAACTGTAGAGTTTAAGGACTTAAAGGGTTTGAGCCAAGGTTGCCTTTGATCGTTATGCGTGAAAAAGGGGACAGGATCCTCGTCGATAGCATAAAGTATTTTATGTTATCAAAGGTAACCAACAGATTTGTTTTAAGCAAATCTGTTAAATGGAGAGAGACAGTGAATAGAGCGGAAAAACGCGAATTTGTTACATGGCTTAACGAGGCTTTTCGAAAGTCTGGTTCTGTTATCGTTGCACATTATTCCGGTCTGACAGTTTCACAGATGAACGATCTTCGTTCGAAAATGGGTGAAGCTGGCGGTGCCGTTAAAGTCGCCAAAAACCGTCTTGCTAAAATCGCTCTTCAGGGCACGGAATCTGAATCGATCGTGGATTTGTTTACTGGACAGACACTGATTGCTTATTCAGAAGATCCAATAATAGCACCGAAAGTTGCTGTTGATTTTGCGAAAACCAATGACAAATTTGTTATCCTTGGCGGTTCAATGGGTGCAATGAATTTGAGTGTAGATGCTGTGAAGTCTTTAGCTTCATTGCCTTCACTAAATGAATTGCGGGCGAAGCTTGTTGGTATGGTTTCTACCCCTGCGACCCGTATAGCACAGGTTGTCAATGCACCTGGTGGTCAGGTTGCACGTGTCATTGGCGCATATGCTCAGGAGGGTAAAGCGGCTTAAGGCTGTTTTATATTCATGGTGATGGAAAAGCTTGGATGCTTTTCTGTTTTTTTAATAAGTTCTAAACAATGGTTCGAATCTTTTAATTGAAGGAATTTTAAAATGGCTGATCTAGCGAAGATCGTAGAAGACCTTTCTAACCTAACCCTTTTGGAAGCTGCTGAGCTTTCGAAGTTGTTGGAAGAAAAATGGGGCGTGTCAGCTGCTGCTCCTGTAGCTGTCGCTGCTGTTGCTGGTGCTGCTGCTCCAGCTGCTGAAGAAAAAACAGAATTTGATGTTATTCTTGTTGAAGGTGGCGCTCAGAAAATTAATGTCATTAAGGAAGTTCGTGCTCTTACTGGGCTTGGTCTTAAAGAAGCTAAAGATCTGGTTGAAGGGGCACCTAAACCTATTAAAGAGGGTGCTTCTAAAGACGAAGCAGAAAAAATTAAGTCTCAACTTGAAGCAGCTGGTGCTAAAGTTGAACTCAAGTAAGTTTGGTTTTATCGGCAGGCATTTATGTTTGCCGATTTCCTTTCTCCTGAAAGGAGATAAGGTGATTAATAGAACCCTTTTCCCAGCGGTTCAGTAGCTGTAACGGGAGTGGGTTTTACTCTTGGTGCCCCCAATGTAGAGCCAAGTAAGTCGATGGCTGGTGTTAATGGGGCGAGTTGATGATACTCACTATCGAGTATCAAGTGAACTGGTCTGCATGTGCAGGTTAATGATGTAAAGCTTTCAAGGTTTAGTCTACCTTGAAGAGTAAAGATCGAGGAGCGACGATGGCTCAGACCCTAGCAATGACGTCTCAATTCAATGGTCGTAAGCGCGTACGCAAGTTTTTTGGTAAGATTCCTGAAGTGGCAGAAATGCCAAATCTTATTGAGGTTCAAAAAGCATCATACGATCAGTTTCTCATGATTGAGGAACCGAAAGGCGGGCGTCCAAATGAAGGCTTGCAGGCTGTTTTTAAATCGGTATTTCCTATTTCGGATTTTTCCGGTACAGCTATGCTCGAGTTTGTTGGTTATGAATTTGATTTACCAAAATTTGATGTTGAAGAATGTCGTCAACGTGATTTGACTTATGCTGCACCATTAAAAGTCATATTGCGCTTAATCGTTTTTGATGTCGATGAGGATACTGGATCAAAAGATATTAAAGATATTAAAGAGCAGGGCGTTTATATGGGCGATATGCCTTTAATGACGACCAATGGTACCTTTATCGTTAATGGTACTGAGCGTGTTATTGTTTCACAGATGCATCGTTCCCCTGGTGTCTTTTTTGATCACGATAAAGGGAAGTCGCATTCATCTGGAAAGTTTCTTTTTGCTGCTCGTATTATTCCTTATCGCGGTTCTTGGCTTGATATTGAGTTTGATTCTAAAGACATCATCTATGCTCGTATTGATCGGCGACGCAAGATTCCTGTTACGAGTCTTTTGATGGCATTAGGTATGGATGCGTCGGATATTTTGTCGACTTTTTATAATAAAGTTGCTTATGAGCGGGATGGAGAGGGATGGCGTATTCCTTATTCTGTTGATCGCTTTAAAGGAATGAAGCTCGTTTCTGACCTTGTAGATGCTGACAGTGGCGAAGTTGTTGCTGAAGCTGGTAAAAAGCTGACGGTTCGCGCGGCGAAGACTCTAGCAGAAAAAGGTCTCAAGGCAGTTAAAGTCAGTGAGGACGATTTATTAGGCTGTTATCTAGCAGAAGATATCGTCAATTACCAGACAGGTGAGATTTATCTTGAAGCCGGTGATGAAATTGACGAAAAAGCATTAAAAGTGTTGTTTGATGTTAATGCGGATCAAATTAATATCCTTGATATTGATCATATGAATATTGGGGCGTATATCCGCAATACTTTAAAAGTGGATAAAAATGAGAGTCGGCAGGATGCATTGTTTGATATTTATCGGGTAATGCGTCCAGGCGAGCCACCGACGATAGATACAGCAGAAGCTATGTTCCATTCGTTGTTTTTTGATCCGGAGCGTTATGATCTTTCGGCGGTTGGGCGTGTTAAGATGAATTTACGTATGGACCTTGATTGTCCAGATACAGTTCGCGTTTTGCGTCAAGAAGATATTCTCGCCGTTGTTAAGCTGTTGGTTGAATTGCGTGATGGTCGTGGGGAAATTGATGATATTGATAACCTTGGTAATCGTCGCGTTCGTTCCGTTGGGGAGTTGATGGAAAATCAATATCGCATTGGTTTACTCCGTATGGAGCGTGCGATAAAAGAACGTATGTCATCGGTTGAAATTGATACCGTTATGCCGCAAGACTTAATTAACGCAAAGCCCGCTGCGGCAGCAGTCCGCGAGTTTTTTGGGTCTTCGCAATTATCGCAGTTTATGGACCAAACCAATCCACTGTCGGAAATTACTCATAAACGTCGTCTTTCTGCTCTTGGTCCGGGCGGTTTGACCCGCGAGCGTGCAGGTTTTGAAGTTCGTGACGTACATCCTACGCATTATGGTCGTATTTGTCCGATTGAAACACCGGAAGGTCCTAATATTGGTCTGATTAACTCCTTAGCAACCTTTGCGCGGGTTAATAAATATGGTTTTATTGAAAGTCCATACCGCAAAATTATTGATGGTAAAGTGACTACAGAAGTTATCTATCTTTCTGCTATGGAAGAATCGAAGCATTATGTGGCTCAGGCCAATTCTTCATTAGATGCTGAAGGGCGCTTTACAGAAGAGTTTGTTGTTTGCCGTCATGCGGGGGAAGTTTTGATGGCGCCGCGGGATCATGTTGATCTAATGGATGTTTCACCAAAACAGTTGGTCTCAGTAGCTGCTGCTCTTATTCCGTTTTTGGAAAACGATGATGCGAATCGTGCGCTTATGGGGTCGAACATGCAGCGTCAGGCAGTTCCACTTGTGCGTGCTGAAGCACCGTTTGTTGGTACGGGTATGGAAGCGATAGTGGCCTGCGATTCGGGAGCTGCTGTTGGTGCAAAGCGTGGTGGTGTTGTTGATCAGGTTGATGCGACCCGTATTGTTATTCGTGCGACAGAAGATTTAGATCCTTCAAAGTCTGGCGTTGATATTTACCGTTTACAGAAATTTCAGCGTTCCAATCAATCTACTTGTATTAATCAGCGTCCTCTCGTACATGTTGGTGATAGGGTAGAGAAGGGCGATATTATTGCAGATGGTCCGTCTACGGATCTTGGTGATTTAGCTCTTGGGCGAAATGTGCTTGTGGCTTTTATGCCTTGGAATGGATACAATTACGAGGATTCCATTTTGTTATCCGAGCGCATAGTTGCCGATGATGTCTTTACCTCGATTCATATTGAAGAGTTTGAGGTTGCGGCACGTGATACAAAGCTTGGTCCTGAAGAAATTACACGCGATATTCCTAACGTTGCAGAAGAAGCATTAAGGAATCTCGATGAGGCTGGCATTATCTATATTGGTGCTGAAGTTCAACCTGGTGATATTTTGGTTGGTAAGATTACACCTAAGGGTGAAAGTCCCATGACACCAGAAGAAAAACTTCTGCGTGCAATTTTTGGAGAAAAGGCTTCAGATGTTCGAGATACTTCTATGCGAATGCCTCCTGGGACGTTTGGGACTGTTGTGGAAGTTCGTGTTTTTAACCGCCATGGTGTGGAAAAAGATGAACGTGCGATGGCGATTGAACGTGAGGAAATTGAACGTTTAGCTAAAGATCGTGATGATGAACAATCGATTCTTGATCGCAATGTTTATGCGCGTCTTTCCGATATGTTGGTAGGTAAGGTTGCTGTAGATGGTCCAAAAGGCTTTGCGAAAAGTAAGAAGCTCGACAATGCGATAATGGGTCAATATCCACGATCGCAGTGGTGGCTATTTACTGTTGAAGATGAAAAGCTTCAGAATGAAATTGAGGCTTTGCGTAAGCAATATGATGAATCGAAAGAAGCGTTGCAACGTCGTTTTATGGATAAAGTTGAGAAGGTCCAAAGAGGCGATGAGATGCCCCCTGGTGTTATGAAGATGGTGAAGGTTTTCGTGGCTGTGAAACGCAAAATCCAACCAGGTGATAAGATGGCGGGGCGTCATGGTAATAAGGGTGTTGTATCACGTATTCTTCCAATAGAAGATATGCCGTTTCTTGAAGATGGGACTCATGCTGATATCGTTTTGAATCCGCTTGGTGTGCCTAGTCGTATGAATGTTGGTCAAATTCTTGAGACACATCTTGGTTGGGCGTGTGCCGGTATGGGTAAGAAGATTGGTGATTTGATAGATTTATACCAAGAGACTGGAGACATACTTCCTTTGCGTCAGCGTATTGAGAATCTCATGCCTGATAATGATCATAATGAACCAGTGCGTCAGTATGATAATGAAAGCCTTTACAAATTGGCTCTGCAGATGCGGAAAGGTGTTTCAATTGCAACGCCTGTTTTTGATGGAGCACATGAAGCTGATATCAATATGATGCTGGAAGAAGCAGGTTTGGATAGCTCAGGGCAGGTTACCCTTTATGATGGTCGTACTGGAGAACCTTTTGATCGTCCGGTGACGGTGGGTTATATTTACATGTTGAAATTGCATCACCTTGTTGATGATAAAATTCATGCGCGTTCGATAGGGCCGTATTCGCTTGTTACGCAGCAACCATTGGGTGGTAAGGCACAGTTTGGTGGTCAGCGTTTTGGTGAAATGGAGGTTTGGGCACTAGAAGCTTATGGTGCAGCATACACTTTGCAGGAGATGCTGACAGTGAAATCGGATGATGTGGCGGGGCGAACGAAAGTTTATGAGGCGATTGTGCGTGGTGACGATACATTTGAGGCGGGTATACCTGAGAGCTTTAATGTGTTGGTGAAAGAAATGCGATCACTCGCTCTTAATGTAGAACTTGATGATGCACGTGAGCTTATTGCACAACGAGCGTTGTCTGATACAACAGAACAATAATTTTAAAGGAGTGTACTGAATAAAGAGTGCACTCTGGTTGTTTTGAGAGGTTAAAGAAAGAAATTTCTATTAAGGTAGAACAGACAGTTTAAAAAGTAGGAACAGGTTTTAAATAAGGTCTGTAGTAGAATTAATGAGATATTACAACAGGTTCTAAGAATCTTTGAAGGAGAACGGCATGAACCACGAGGTCATGAATCTTTTCAATCCTCATGCGCCAGCGCAGACATTTGACTCTATTCGTATTTCCATTGCGAGCCCTGAGAAGATTTTGTCTTGGTCGTATGGTGAGATCAAGAAGCCTGAGACTATTAATTATAGGACTTTTAAGCCAGAGCGTGATGGTCTTTTCTGTGCACGTATATTTGGCCCGATAAAAGACTATGAATGTTTATGCGGTAAATATAAACGCATGAAATACAAGGGCATTATCTGTGAGAAATGTGGTGTAGAGGTTACCCTTTCACGCGTACGCCGTGAGCGTATGGGGCACATTGAGCTTGCAGCGCCTGTGGCTCATATTTGGTTTCTTAAATCGCTCCCAGGTCGCATTTCCACACTTTTAGATTTGACTTTAAAGGATATTGAACGGGTTCTTTATTTTGAAAATTATATTGTAACAGAACCAGGGTTAACATCCCTTAAGCTCCATCAACTTCTTTCTGAAGAAGAATATATGCTTGCTATTGATGAGTTTGGGGAAGATCAGTTTACTGCCATGATTGGTGCTGAGGCTATTTACGAACTTCTAGCGGGTATGGAGTTAGAGAAAATCGCGAATGATTTGCGTACCGAATTAGCTGGGACAACTTCGGAATTAAAACAGAAGAAATTAATTAAAAGACTTAAGATTGTTGAAAATTTTCTGGAATCCGGCAATAGGCCAGAATGGATGATTATGAAAACAATTCCGGTTATTCCACCGGATTTACGTCCATTGGTTCCACTTGATGGTGGTCGTTTTGCAACGTCTGATTTGAACGATCTTTATCGTCGGGTTATCAATCGTAATAACCGATTGAAACGACTGATTGAGTTACGTGCTCCTGGAATTATTGTGCGCAATGAGAAGCGTATGGTGCAGGAAGCTGTTGATGCATTGTTTGATAATGGTCGGCGTGGGCGTGTGATTACTGGAGCAAATAAACGTCCGCTAAAATCTCTTTCAGATATGCTAAAGGGTAAGCAAGGGCGTTTCCGTCAAAACTTACTTGGAAAGCGTGTTGATTACTCGGGACGTTCTGTGATCGTGACAGGCCCTGAATTAAAATTGCATCAATGTGGTCTTCCTAAAAAGATGGCTCTCGAATTATTTAAGCCATTTATTTACGCGCGGCTTGATGCAAAAGGCTATTCATCAACTGTAAAACAGGCAAAGAAACTCGTTGAAAAAGAGCATCCAGAAGTTTGGGATATCTTAGATGAGGTTATTCGTGAACATCCTGTTTTGCTGAATCGTGCGCCGACATTGCACCGTTTGGGGATTCAAGCTTTTGAACCTATCTTGATTGAGGGAAAAGCTATACAGCTTCATCCGTTGGTGTGTACTGCTTTTAATGCGGATTTTGATGGTGATCAGATGGCGGTTCATGTTCCGCTTTCTCTTGAAGCACAGCTTGAAGCCCGTGTTTTGATGATGTCGACCAATAATATTCTTCATCCAGCCAATGGTGCACCAATTATTGTTCCTTCACAGGATATGGTTCTTGGTCTTTACTATCTTTCGATTGTTTCTGAAAAAGAACCGGGTGAGGGAATGGCTTTTTCCGATATAGGTGAGCTCCATCACGCCTTGGAGAATAAGGTTGTAACTCTTCATACGAAGATCAAAGGTCGTGTTAAAAGTATGGGGAGTGATGGGAAAGAAGTTGCTAAACTTTATGATACTACACCTGGTCGTTTGATTATTGGGGAGCTTTTACCGAAAAATCCGAATATCTCCTTTGACATTATTAATCAAGAAATGACTAAAAAGAATATTTCTAAAATGATTGATCAGGTTTATCGGCACTGTGGGCAAAAAGAGACAGTTATTTTCTGTGACCGTATCATGCAGCTTGGCTTTTCTTATGCTTGTCGTGCGGGAATTTCCTTTGGCAAGGACGATATGGTTATCCCTGATAGTAAGTCGCGTTTGGTTGCAGAAACGGAAGCTTTAGCCAAGGAATATGAACAGCAGTATAATGATGGTCTGATTACTCAAGGTGAAAAGTATAACAAGGTCGTGGATGCTTGGGGTAAATGTACGGATCGCGTTGCAGATGAAATGATGAAACGTATTCAGGCTGTAGAGTTTGATCCTAAAACAGGTCGTCAGCGGCCAATGAATTCGATTTATATGATGTCGCATTCTGGTGCGCGTGGTTCTGCTAACCAGATGAAGCAGTTGGCTGGTATGCGTGGATTAATGGCAAAACCATCGGGTGAAATTATTGAAACGCCAATCATTTCAAACTTTAAGGAAGGTCTAACTGTTAACGAGTATTTCAACTCGACTCACGGTGCACGTAAAGGACTTGCTGATACTGCGTTAAAAACTGCCAACTCTGGTTATCTCACACGGCGTCTTGTTGATGTTGCTCAGGATGCTATTATTTCCGCAGTTGATTGTGGTACTGCAAAGGGGCTTACCATGCAGCCGATTGTTGATGCAGGACAAATTGTTGCATCTCTTGGGCAAAGAATTCTTGGTCGCACAGCGCTTGTTGATATTTTGCATCCAGTATCTGGAGACGTTATTCTTGAAGGTGGTGCGATGATTGAGGAGGCAGATGTTGCTAAGATTGAAGAAGCTGGGATTCAGTCTGTTCAAATCCGCTCTGCTTTGACATGTGAAACGCGCCTTGGTGTCTGTGCTAAATGCTATGGACGTGATTTGGCACGTGGGACACCGGTTAATCAGGGTGAGGCAGTTGGTGTTATTGCAGCTCAGTCAATTGGTGAACCGGGAACCCAGCTTACTATGCGTACTTTCCACTTGGGAGGAACGGCGCAGGTTGTTGATTCATCTCATTTAGAGGCATCTTATGAGGGTACGGTAGAGATTCGTAATCGCAACGTTGTTCGCAATTCTGAAGGCCATTTAGTGGTTATGGGACGTAATATGGCTATCATTATCAAGGATGGGGCTGGAAAAGAGCGTGTTGTGCATCGTATTAGCTATGGTGCGCATATTTTTGTTGATGATGGTGATGTGGTTAGATGTGGTCAACGTATAGCAGAATGGGATCCTTACACACGTCCGATTCTTACTGAAGTTGAAGGCTATGTAGGCTTTGAAGATATGATTGATGGTTTATCAGTTACTGAAACAGCTGATGAATCTACGGGTATTACAAAGCGTTTGGTGATTGATTGGCGTGCTAATCCACGTGGTGCTGAGTTAAAGCCAGCTATTATTATTCATGCAGACAAAAAGGGTGAAACTATTGCCAAATTGTATAAGGGGGGTGAAGCCCGCTATATGATGTCTGTGGAAACTATTCTTTCTGTTGAGCCTGGTGCCCACGTTAAAGCGGGTGATGTTATTGCACGCTTGCCAATGGAAAGTGCTAAGACAAAAGATATTACGGGTGGTCTCCCCCGTGTGGCTGAGCTTTTTGAAGCGCGTCGTCCAAAGGATCACGCTATCATTGCTGAAGTCAGTGGTACGATCCGGTTTGGTCGTGGTTATAAGAATAAGCGCCGTATTATCATTGAACCAAATGATGAAACTCTCGAGCCAGTAGAATATTTGATTCCAAAGGGCAAATTGTTTCACTTCCAAGAAGGTGATCAAATTGAAAAAGGGGATTATATCCTTGATGGTAATCCGGCTCCTCATGATATCTTAGCGATTAAGGGTGTTGAAGCTTTGGCGGCTTATCTTGTTAATGAAATTCAAGAAGTTTATCGTTTGCAGGGCGTTTTAATTAATGACAAGCACATTGAAGTGATTGTTCGTCAGATGTTGCAAAAAGTTGAAATTACTGAATCTGGGGATTCTGGTTATATTCCAGGTGATAATGTTGATCGTATTGAATTGGATGAAATCAACGATAATTTGATTGCAGAAGGGAAAAGACCTGCGTCTGGTAATCCTATACTTCTTGGGATTACAAAAGCATCTCTTCAAACACCCTCCTTTATTTCAGCAGCATCATTTCAGGAAACAACTCGAGTACTTACTGAGGCCGCTGTTTCTGGAAAGATTGATACTTTGCAAGGTCTTAAGGAGAATGTTATTGTCGGTCGTCTTATTCCTGCGGGTACAGGTGGTACGATTGCTCAAATCCGCCGTATTGCTGCAGTTCGTGATGATTTGATCGTTGATGAACGGCGCAAGTCTAGTAATAACGAAGTGGCTAAGGCTATGTTAACAAATATGACAAGCGCGGCACCTGCTGAATAATTTGAATGGATGCTAGCAGTGGTATCAAAACGTCCGAATGTACACAGTTCGGGCGTTTTTTGTCTTCAAATGCAGAAATAGCGTGTTTTTCTGACAAATATAACTGTAAAACCTGTAAGGTGAGTGTTGTTTCGAGCTTTTTTGAAGGTCATTATGCTTATAATAAACAACATATTGATTTATAATAATAATTCATTGTTTTACAATTTTAATTAGATTTAATGAGAACTCCAAATATCGGAGGATTCACGCATTTCAAACCTGTTCATGATGAATTAATAAAATCACTCGCTTGTACATCATAAGTGGGATTGGCGTGTGGATAAAAACATTCAAAAAAGGTGTAAATATGCCTCTTATAAACCGTCTCAAGAAAAAAATAGACGCAACACATTAGAAGCTTACAAATACAAGTGATAGTACTGGTTTGTACTTTCATAAGCAGGTGTTATCAATGATAGCAGTCTTTTTTATTGCTTAATTTATATAGTTTCTCATGAGAGTTTATTTTTCATACATTCAAAGTCAAAAAACGCATAGAACAATAGGCTATTATGTGTGTGACAAAGGGTAGATTATCTGAAAACGGGGTAACGACCAGTTTGGGATGTTTTTAGAATTTTTTTGATTCATATCTTTTATAAAGATTGCAAAGTTCGTCATAATGAACGATCAAAAATCTTTCCTATAATTCCCAAAATAATCAATTTTCTGTTATACAATGTTTTCATGACTAGAAAGCTTAGTATTTTCTTATATTTTAAAATGCAGGGAAGTACAGGATAAAATGCTAACTAAAATTTATAAAAAACAGATATATTGCTGTTAACAGTATAGTCTATAAAAACAGAATGATAACATGTACGGATATTATTCAATTGGTGAGTTGACACGAGAATTTTCAATAACTGCTCGGACTTTGCGTTATTATGAAGAAGAAGGGCTCCTTGTGCCTTTTCGTCGTGGGGGCATACGGCTTTATACGCAAACGGATCGTCATAAATTGAAACAAATACTGCGCGCTAAAAGAGTAAAATTTTCTTTATCTGAAATATCTGATATGTTAGCCATAGTTGGAAAACCGCCTGATGATGAGAAAAAGCTTAAAGAATTAATTGCAAGGATTAACAAAAAACGGGCTGATTTACAGCAGATGCGGCGTGATCTTGATGACCTTTTGCATGATTTAGAACGCATCGAGGAGACTTTTTTTGAGAGTTTGGCCGAATTAGGAGTTAATCGTTGATTTTAAAGTTTATTTCAATTCACTCATTTTCTATGATTGCCTTTTCTATGATTGCTTTGTCATTAAAGGATAGGCTCTATTAATTTTTGATTAACAAATATTGATAGTGCGAGTGTATAGGTCATCCGAGAAGAGTAGACCAATAAAATCAGTGCTAAACTTTAGCAACATATCGGCTTAATGAGTAAGCAACGATATTCAAATTCATTTTTCTACAAAAGAGAAAGTAAAAACAATGATGGATTCTCCCATTGATATTTTTCAATCTATTCTGTCACGAAAGTCAATTCGAGCTTTTACTGACCAACCGGTTACACAGGAAACAATCAAAGAAATTTTAAAACTTGCAGCACGTGCACCATCAGGGACAAATATTCAACCATGGCAAGCCATTGTTCTTACAGGGGATATATTGCAGAAACTAGGACAAGAGCTTTCACAACTTGTACTCTCAGGTGTAAAAGGAGAGCGTGAATATTGCTATTATCCACGTCAATGGCGCGAGCCTTATCTTTCAAGGCGTAAAAAAATTGGTTTGGATCTTTATAAGAGTCTTGGAATTCAAAAAGGTGATGAGGAAAAAATGCTTCGCCAAAAAGCAAGGAATTTTTCATTTTTTGGTGCACCTGTAGGACTTTTGTTTACAATGGATCACGATATGGAAATGGGAAGTTGGCTTGATTTAGGTATGTTTATGCAGACCATTATGTTAGCAGCGCGTGGGTTTGGATTAGATACGTGCCCCCAAGCTGCTTTTGCTGATTATCATAAGCAAATTCGTGCACTGTTATCAGTACCTTCTGATCGGAATATTATCTGTGGTATGGCTCTTGGTTACCGTGATGTGAATGCTCCAGAAAACAATTTTGAAACTGAACGCGAACCAATCGAAAATTTTGTACGTTTTATGAACTGATGTCCATAGAGCATTTTTACCTAATTGAGTGCAAAGTTTTAAGGACTTCAGATGTTATAAAAATATTTCGGGGGAAACATCATTTTCATTTAATATTATCTTGCATATTAACACATATTTTACTACGCTTAGCATATCAAGATGGTGATCTCGGATATCCTTTTAATTTTTCAAAGGTTGGCTATGGAAAGCGCTCTAGAAAGAAAATGTTGGATAGTGGCAAGACGGGCGATATTCCTGTTTTTTGCTGTTATTTTTTTAGCTTATCTCACAATTTGATTTTTAATAGGACAAAAGTGATAAAAAAGCTTATACTCAAAGTTTTATATTTGATTTTGAGGTGATTGGTGTTTTTATCCGTTTTTGAACTTTTTAAAATTGGTATCGGTCCTTCCAGCTCACATACGATGGGGCCGATGACTGCTGCTAATATGTTTTTGCAAGAGATTATTGCACGAAATTTTTCTTTGTCTTCTCATACTGAAGTTTCTCATATACGTGTCTATCTTTATGGTTCATTGGCTTTTACGGGTGTTGGCCATGCTACAGATAGAGCCGTTATATTAGGACTTTTGGGAAAAGAAGCCTCTACTGTTGATCCTGATAGTATGGGATTACTGTTGGAAAAGGTTGAGCGCGAAAAAAAAGTGCAACCAGAAGGTCATCCCGTCTATCAGTTTGATCTGCAAAATGATCTTATTTTTGAACGAAAGAAAGTCCTACTTGGACATGCTAATGGCCTTGCCTTTGAAGGACTTGATGCTGATGGTAATGTTCTTTTACGGCAGGTTTATTATTCTATCGGTGGTGGTTTTGTTGTGACTGAGGATGAATTAAGCCGTATGAATAATAATATACAACCAGAAAGGTCTGAGGTACCATATCCCTTTGATTCTGCGTGTAAAATGTTAGCAATGGCAGAAAAATCAGGGCTTTCAATTGCTGAAATGAAACGTATAAACGAAGAGACGCAGATGGAGCGCTCTGCGCTTAATACGGGGCTTGATGAAATTTTTTCAGCAATGACAAATTGCATTGAGAGAGGTCTTTCACAAGAAGGTGAGTTGCCAGGTGGATTACGTGTTCCAAGACGTGCTAAGAAACTGCACGATAAGCTTTCGGAAGATCAAAAGAAAAATCGTAATCACCCACTTTTGGCAAATGATTGGCTTTCTGTCTACGCTATGGCTGTGAATGAGGAAAATGCAGCCGGTGGTCGTGTTGTTACCGCACCAACGAATGGTGCAGCTGGTGTTGTACCAGCAGTTTTGCGTTATTATCTTCAGTTTAATGATGGTTCAGATCGAGAGGGGATACATAATTTTTTATTGACGGCGGCAGCTATTGGTGGTGTCATCAAACACAATGCTTCTATCTCTGGTGCAGAAGTTGGTTGTCAGGGCGAAGTTGGGGCGGCGTCTTCAATGGCAGCGGCGGGGTTGACAGCTGCATTGGGCGGTACACCAGCTCAAATTGAAAATGCAGCAGAGATTGCGCTTGAGCATCATTTGGGAATGACATGTGATCCGGTTGCAGGTCTTGTGCAGGTTCCTTGTATTGAGCGCAACGCAATGGGTGCTGTTAAGGCGGTAACGGCTTCTTCTCTTGCATTGCATGGTGATGGGAAGCATTTCGTTTCTCTTGATGCTTGTATAGAAACAATGCGCCAAACAGGGCATGATATGAGTGAGCGCTATAAAGAAACAAGTAAAGCTGGCCTAGCAGTCAATGCAATATCTTGTTAAAGTATGCAACAATATTTAATCTGATAAATTTTTTACGGCTTACTCATTGATAAAAATCGTCTATTAAAATAGCTTTGTGTGTTGAAAAGAATACAAGTTTAGAAAAAGAGTTAGACAATTTTGTACAATGTCTATGGTGCATATGGGTCTATGTTGCATATGGGGAGATTCGCGAATGATTGAAAAGGGTATTTACTTCTCACGACTACCCAATAAAAAGAGTTTACGCACCATCTTTACGCTTATAAAGTAACACGTCAGCGCTATCATACTCTTTTCCAGTTCCCAATGTTGCCGAGCGCTCTTGCATTAAGACGGTTGATAAGAGGCGTATTTACATCTTTCTTAGACGGTTTTCATCCACAGGCCAATCACACTTGTAACATGCAAGGGAAGGGTTTTTATTGTTTCATCATAAGAGAGTTTGCAATGAGATGATCTTACGACATTCAAAGCTCTCATTTAATATACAGAATGAATAATTCTCATTATAAATCAATCTATTATACCATACAAAGCGCCACTTTTTCTTATCAAAAGGTATCAAGGATAAACTTGGATATTGAAGCCGAAAGTGAGCTAACCGTTAGCATTTTTGAGGTATTTTCTAAGGATGTTTTTTGAAAAGCTGAAGATGCCTACTCAGAGAGTTGAATAGAAACTTGCGCAATTCTTATAAATTTAAAGGAGAAGTGCGATTGCGAAAGGATTTTTGAAGGATTGTAGGCACTGCGTGAGGACGCTTATTAATAACAATAATTCTCGGCACAATGACTTATAGAATTAGACATTTGTTGCACCTAGACGGATTTTAAGAGGCACGCTACCGGTTTGGCTTGCAACGCGTAGGTGAATGCGTACAGGAGGCATTGCGAGACGACGATTTCGCGTTGTTTGGCAAATAAGAAGATTGACAAGGGACAATTTATCTAGCGTAGCGGGAGTGGACTTTAAGCTAGTAAGTTTTGTCACAGAATCGTGAAGAGAACGCAATGAGAGGAGAGACGATTGCTTCAATAACTTTTCTTTTTCAGAGGATGAAGCAAGAGCATTATCTGTCATGATACTTGTCCTTAACGCAGAATTCAAAAACTTTTAATAAGTTACAGTATAGCAGTTAAAATTTGCTTTCTTTAACGAAGAACAAGCATTGAATGCAGCTTTTTTTGATTGAAAGCCTATAAAGCGTGCACGGTAATAGCGCTTTCCACTTTTTTCAAATAATTGCATATGTGAAGATGCGTTCTTTAAAGCAGAATAAGCTGTATCTTTTGCTTTTGAGAGTAGAGTATTTGCTTGTTCTTTACTAGGAAGAGAGCCAATTTGAATAGCCCATCCAGCGTTTGTAGACAAAGAGGCTGTAATAATTTTATGAGTCTCAACAGGTATAGCTTTTTGAGGATTAGGAATTGGTATAATTGCTTGATTTACAGCGGCTATTGCCATATTGGAATTTTTAGGTTGTTCTGCAAATGCTGTCAACATAGTAGAAATTTCGTCATCTAAATCGGTTGGATTAGCTTTAATGGTCGGTATAGGGGTATTGGCTCCAGTAGGTAAGTGATAGCGTACAGAAGCCATTAAACGTCCATTATTTTTCATCTGGCTCGCTTTTGGTAAATATTGGCTCAATAAGTTGGCCATATGCTCATCACGTGCAGTAGATGATTTACCTCCCATAACGACAGCAACGATAGAGCGTCCTTCAAGACGCATCGAAGTGGCTAAATTAGAGCCTGACATTTGTGTATAGCCGGTCTTAATTCCATCGACGCCTTTTATTGTTTGAACGAGTTTATTATGGCTGTTAACGGTATGTCCACGGAAGACAAAACTTTTTATTTTGAACAATTTATACTGTTGTGGAAAATGTTTTCGTAGAGCCAATGACAAAGTAGCCATATCCCGTGCCGTGGAATAATTGCGCGCATCCGGAAGTCCTGAAGCATTTGCAAAATGGGTATTTACCATGCCAAGTTTTCTGGCTTTAGCTGTCATCATTCGAGCGAATTTTTTTTCACTACCGCCAAGATATTCAGCAATTGCAGTGGCAACATCATTTGCTGATCTTGTAATGAGCGCCTTAGCAGCTGTTTGTGCAGAAATTGTTTGGCCTTCTTTAAATCCGAGTTTTGTTGGAGGACGTGTAGCTGCATAACGTGAGATAGGGATTGGTGTATTGGGTGTCACACGACGTATGTGCATAGCCTCAAAAAGCATGTATAATGTCATCATTTTTGTTAAAGAAGCAGGATAACGTTTTAACGTCGAATTGGCTTGAAATAAAGTTTTTCCTGTATTGGCATCTATAACGATAGCAGCATACTTATCAGGATAGGCTCCTTGAGGAGTAGCTGATGCCCAAGAGTAAGAAAGAGCTAAAACAATAAAAGCAATTGCTACCTTTTTGTAGCAACGCACAATTTTTTGGCAGTTAATATACACTTGCAGTATCCTATTTCACCATTTACTTAAAAAAATGTCTGTAAAGCTCCTTTTTGCTACAGCTTTTTGATTTAATTTAGACGAATGATATTACTAATTTGTTTACAGAAATTATTTTGAGAATTTCCATGTTTGACTTAAAATTGAACTCTAACGAAAAGTTTTCCTTTCCTTTACACAAACAGCTATTACAATAGTTATGAAAGAACTTAAGATTAATAGGGTGCTTGCACGAGAAATGATGATGGTACAGAAGCGAATAACAAATTCTATACTCCATATTGTGCACAATGAAAAGGGCAAGAGTTGGAATGAAAGCAGGCGCGATGCCGTTATAATGCCCACAATTAGACAAAAACTTCAAAAGCCTAAGCTATATCGTGTTTTTTTACTTAATGATGATTACACACCTATGGACTTTGTTGTTTTTGTTTTGAAGAACTTTTTTAAAAAAAATTTCGAAGAAGCAACGCGTATAATGTTAAATGTTCATCGGAATGGGATAGACGAATGCGGAACGTACAGTTATGAAATCGCTGAAATGAAAATAGTACAAGTTAGGGAGTGCGCACGTCAAAATGAACATCCGTTACAATGTATAATGGAATGGAAGTGAGGGATTATGCCGTCTTTTACACCTGGTCTTGAAGAGGTTTTGCATCGTGCATTAACAATTGCAACGCAAGCGCGACATGAATATGCGACATTAGAGCATCTTCTCCTTGCTCTGCTAGATGATGCCGATGCAAGTTCAGTTATTCGGGCTTGTCAGGTAGATGTGGAAGAATTGCGAGAGCGCTTAATCCATTATATTCAGTCAGAATTGGATGCGCAGATTAGAGCTGATGAGGATACAAAACCGACAACATTTTTCCAGCGTGTTATTCAACGTGCGGTGATTCATGCTCAGTCAGCTGGAAAAGACGAAGTGTCGGGGGCAAATGTTCTTGTTGCAATTTTTTCTGAACATGAAAGCCATGCTGCATATTTCCTCCAAGAGATGGGAATGACGCGCTATGATGCTGTGCGTTTCATCTCGCACGGTATTACGCGTGATGATGGATTATCCATGTTACTTGAGGATCTTGAAGAACAATTGGATCAGCAGATTTCGGACAATGGTGAGAAGGCGACAAGTGCACTGACTGCTTATTGTATTGATCTCAATTGCAAAGCACGCAATGGTAAAATTGACTTATTGATTGGCCGTGACGTGGAAATTTCACGAATGATTCAGGTTTTATGTCGAAGGTCAAAAAATAACCCGCTTTTGGTGGGTGATCCTGGAGTTGGAAAAACCGCTATAATTGAGGGGTTGGCGAAACGCATTGTTGATGGGCAAGTGCCTGAAGTTTTATCAAAGGCATCGATATTTTCCCTTGATATGGGAGGACTTGTTGCTGGTACGCGCTACCGCGGTGATTTTGAAGAACGATTAAAGCAAATTATTAAAGAATTTGAGCAATATCCAGATGGTATTTTATTTATTGATGAAATTCATACATTAATTGGAGCGGGGGCTACGTTGGGGGGAAATATGGATGCGGCAAATCTTTTAAAACCTGCATTATCTTCCGGAACTATTCGATGTATTGGTTCGACGACTTACAGAGAATATCGCAAAATTTTTGAACAAGATCGTGCTTTAGAACGCCGTTTTCAAAAGATAGATGTTAACGAGCCTTCTATTGCCGATGCAATTAAGATTTTACAGGGGTTAAAGCCTTATTTTGAAAATTTTCATCAGATCAAATATACCGATGAGGCGATGAAGGCATCCGTAGAATTATCTTCACGTTATATGATTGATCGCCGGTTACCTGATAAAGCAATTGATGTTGTTGATGAAAGTGGTGCAGCGCAAAAGCTTTTGCCAAAAAAACAACGAAAAAAGAGTATAGGTGTCAAAGAAATTGAAGCGACTGTTGCTACTATGGCAAGAATTCCGCCAAAAACGGTTTCTGGCAATGATCAGAAGATTCTTAGCAAGCTTGAAAGAGAACTCAAGCATGTTGTTTATGGACAAGATCAGGCAATTTCAGCATTGGTGTCGTCAATTAAATTAGCAAGGGCAGGATTGCGCGAATCAGACAAACCAATAGGAAGTTATTTATTTTCCGGACCAACTGGTGTAGGAAAAACTGAGATTGCAAAACAACTTGCATCTTCTTTAGGGATTGAACTGTTACGTTTTGATATGTCAGAATACATGGAACGGCATACTATAGCGCGCTTAATCGGGGCACCTCCAGGTTACATAGGATTTGATCAAGGAGGTCTCCTTACAGATGCAGTTGATCAAAAGCCTCATGCAGTTTTATTGCTAGATGAGATTGAGAAAGCGCACCCAGACTTGTTTAATATTTTATTGCAGGTCATGGATTATGGTAAGTTAACAGATCATAATGGCAAAAAAATTGATTTCCGTAATATCATTTTAATTATGACAACCAATGCTGGAGCTTCCGATATGGCAAAATCTGCTATCGGATTTAGCAAAGTGCGTCGTGAAGGTGATGATATAGAAGCAATCAATCGACTCTTTACACCAGAGTTTCGTAATAGGCTAGATGCGATTATTCCGTTTGCACCTTTATCTCAGTTAATCATCAATCAGATCGTGCAAAAGTTTATTTTTCAGCTTGAAGCACAATTGGCAGAGCGGGGGATTTGTTTTGAATTAAGTCCTTCTGCGATGGTTTGGCTTGCCAATAAAGGATACAATTCTCAGATGGGAGCGCGCCCATTGAGTTATGTTATACAAGAACATATTAAGAAGCCGTTGGCTGACGAAATTTTATTTGGAAAATTGCGCAATGGTGGCATGGTTCGTGTAATGACGCACAAAACAAACGAAGAAAAAGAGAAGCTGCAGTTAAAAATTTCATCTTCTGATATGTCTGTTAGTCCAAAGAACAGCAAAACGACACGTTTTACAAAAAAACGTGTCGGGAAAAAAAGCTCAGCAACTTAAAGGAGCGCTTTAAAGGGCAGCACGGATTTTTTTTGCGTTCTCTTCAAGTATTTCTTTAGGTGTTATAACATTATTGTGAGGGGTAAGCTCTATTCCTTCCATACGTGGTATAACATGGAAGTGGAGATGATAAACGCTTTGTTGGCTAGCTGCTTCATTAAATTGCATGACTGTTACACCATCTGCTTGAAAGGCTTTTTTGACAGCTTTGGCGATTTTTTGAACAGCTTTGATAACTGGAAATAATGTTTCAGTATCCGCGTCTAGTAAGTTTCTAGAGCCTTTGCGGGGAATAACCAGTGTATGACCTGGTGCTTGTGGCATGATATCCATGAATGCAATGACATCCTCATCTTCATAGACACGAACAGAAGGGATTTCATTACGAATCAATTTAGCAAAAATGTTATTATTATCATAAGCTTGTTTCATAGCAATTTTTCCTTTTATTCGTTTTAAGTTCAGATTTTTTATTCCAAGATGGGAGAATGCGAAGATTGGCAGAATGTTAGAAAAAGAGCGATTTTGCATTCAGTCTTTGCTTTATAGAGTGTAGTATCATTAAAGTCTAAATTTCTATGATGGCTTCAACTTCTACTGGAACATCCATAGGAAGAGAGGCAACGCCAACAGCAGAACGGGCATGTTTTCCAGCTTCACCGAGGATATTGACGAGTAAATCAGAAGCTCCATTAGCGACAAGAGGAATATCGGTAAAATGAGGATCTGCAGCAACAAAAACGGTGATTTTTACCACGCGTTTTATTTTATTCAAATCACCGAGAGCTGTTTTGATTTGTGCGAGAATGTTGATCATACAGACTTCGGCTGATTTTTTTGCTTGTTCGGGGCTAACGGTTGTTCCCACTTTACCAATAGCTATTGGTTTTCCATTGAAAAGAGGAAGCTGTCCAGAGATAAAGAGTTGCTGGCCGCTTTGTGATGTTGTTACGTAATTGGCAATGGGTTGTGCTGCTTCAGGAAGAATAATTCCGAAGTGTTTTAGGCGGCTTTCAATCGTATCGGTCATAATTTAAACTCCATAGCTATCTACAATACACCTATTGCATAAACTATTTTTTGATTTAAGGAAATGTATGGTTAATTGAGAGATTAGCCTTTTTTTCCTTATTGTGTGATGGTATGCAGCGGGGAAAGAATTGGAAGTTAGGAATGCTTAGATCGTTATTTGTAATAGTTTTATATAGTGCTTTTTTATATAGTGCGAGAGCTGAAGAATCGGTTTTTGTTGCACCGCATCGGGCAATTTATGATTTTCAACTCGATAATGTTTCTCATGAAATGGCAATTTCGGGGGTAAATGGGCGAATGGTTTACGAGCTCACTGGTTCAGTATGTCAGGGTTATACCACACGTTTTCGTTTTATCAGCCGTATTCATGCTGAAGATATGCCGGTGCGCATAACGGATCAACAGACGACGAGTTATGAAACAGGTGATAGCCGTACATTTCATTTTAGCGTTACAGATCAAGTTGGACAAGAGGTTGCACACCGCGCCGAAGGGGTAGCTGAGCGTATTCAAGATGGAATTCTCGTTAAACTGAAAAAGCCAAAAGAGAAAGAATACAAGCTTGCAAAGGCAGAGTTCCCAATTATGCAACTGAAAAGTATCATACGGCATGCAAAAGCAGGCCGCAATTTCTACCACACGACAGTGTTTGATGGAACAGAGAAAGCAGACAAAGTCATAAAAGAAAGTATAATTATTGGGGAAAAGAAGACGCACATATCTGATGATGAAACGGACAAAATGCAAAAATTAGATGAATGGGAATATTGGCCAGTTACAATTTCTTATTTTGATGATGTAGAGAATAAAAATGGCTTACCTGTTTATCGTACGAGCTTTCTCTTACACGAAAATGGTGTTATGCGCGATCTTCATATAGATTATGGAATTTTTTCAATGCGCGCAAAATTGAATAGTCTTGAATTTCTCGACGTTGAAAAAAATCTTGATCAATGCAAACATTAAATGATTGCATAAAATGACTTGAAAAAGAATCAAATATTAGTATGGTTACGCTATTCCACACGCGGAGTTTGGGTGTTTGCAGGGAAAACCTAGCAAACGTCCGCCGGTAGTAGGCTTACCTACTTTGTTCTGCGGAGGTTGAACCGGAAAGGATAAACTTATGGCACTACCAGATTTTACTATGCACCAGCTTTTAGAAGCAGGTGTGCACTTTGGTCACCAGACACATCGCTGGAATCCAAAGATGTCTCCCTATATTTATGGTCAGCGTAATAATATTCATATTATTGATCTTGCTCAGACTGTTCCACTTTTACACCAAGCGCTTAAACTTGTTTCGGATACGGTTGCGCGTGGTGGCCGCATTCTCTTTGTTGGTACCAAGCGGCAAGCATCTGAGATTATTGCTGATGCGGCGAATCGTTCGGCCCAATATTATGTTAACGCGCGTTGGCTTGGCGGCATGCTGACAAATTGGAAGACGATCTCCCATTCGATACATCGTTTGCGTAAGCTTGAAAAAATTCTTGCTGCTGAAGCACAAGGTTTTACCAAAAAAGAACGTTTAAATCTTGAGCGTGATCGTGAAAAGCTTAATCGTGCGCTTGGCGGCATTAAGGATATGGGGTCTGTTCCAGATCTTATATTTATCATCGATACAAATAAAGAAAATATTGCTATCCAAGAAGCTAAACGTTTAGGTATTCCTGTTATTGCTATTATTGATACCAACTGCGATCCTGATAACGTCGATCATCCGATTCCCGGTAATGATGATGCTTCGCGGGCAATTTCTCTTTATTGTGATCTTTTTGCTCGTGCTGCTCTTGATGGTATCGCGCGTCAGCAAGGTGCAATGGGTGTTGATTTAGGCGCTCAAGTTGATGCACCTGTGGAGCCTATTTTGGAAAATGCGGTTCCAGTTTCTGAATAGCAATTTAAAAATGCCTATTAGGGTACTTATTTTCTAAAGGAGAAGTTGTAAGTGTGCATAGTTTTTTTCTTTTTGCACGCTTGCACCATTACAGAACAAAGAGGCAAATATGAGCATTACTGCTGCACAAGTAAAAGAACTTCGGGAATTGTCGGGCGCTGGTATGATGGACTGCAAAGCGGCTTTGGCAGAGACTAATGGTGACATGGAAGCTGCTGTTGATTGGCTTCGTAAAAAAGGAATAGCCAAAGCAGATAAGAAGGCTGGTCGTATGGCTGCTGAGGGACTCATCGGCGTTGTATCAAAAGATTCAAGCGCGGTTTTGGTTGAAGTTAATTCTGAAACAGATTTTGTGGCGCGCAATGACTTATTTCAAGAAATTGTACGCAATGTAGCAACAGCTGCTTTGGGGACTCAAGGCAGTGTTGAATCTGTTTCGGCCTCTCTTTATCCTGGTTCTGAGAAGACAGTTGAGGCGACAATTAAAGATGCAATTGGTACAATTGGCGAAAATATGACATTTCGTCGTTCTGCTAAGCTCTCTGTTAAGGAAGGTGTCGTTGCTACTTATATACACAATAGTGTGGTTGAAGGGCTTGGCAAGCTTGGTGTTCTGGTTGCTATTGAAACAACAGGAAATAAGGAGGCTGCTACTGCTTTTGGCCGGCAGGTTGCGATGCATATTGCCGCAACTAATCCGTTGGCGCTAACAGCGGAGGATGTTGATGTCAGCGCTGTTGAGCGTGAAAAAGCGATTTTTTCAGATCAGGCACGTCAATCTGGAAAGCCTGAAAATATTATTGAAAAAATGGTGGAAGGGCGTATGCGTAAGTTTTTCGAAGAGGTCGTTTTGCTTTCTCAGGCTTTTGTTATGAATCCTGATATCACTGTTGAGGCAGCTTTAAAGGATGCTGAAAAAGCGATTGGTGCTCCATCAAAAATCACAGGTTTTATTCGTTTCGCACTGGGCGAAGGTATAGAAAAAGAGGAGTCTGATTTTGCAGCAGAGGTTGCGGCTGCTGCAAAAGGGTAGCTTTTTGTAAACTGTTGATCAGAGATTTTAAATCGTACCATTGATTATAAAATCACTGAGCGTAAAGAGTGTAATTGTTGAGAGGGCGTCACGTGGTAAAGTGGTGCCCTTAGTGGTGTCCAAAGCAAAAAGTAAAAGTGCTTTGGGGGAGGTTATCGATGGCGTTAGCGTTTCAGTATAAACGTATCCTTTTAAAGGCTTCTGGTGAAGCCCTTATGGGGGAACAGAGCTTTGGGATTGATGTTTCCGTTGCAGACCGTATCGCTGCTGATATTGCTGAAGTGCGGGCGATGGGTGTAGAAGTTGCTATTGTTATAGGTGGAGGTAATATTTTTCGCGGAGTTGCCGTTGCTTCACGTGGTGGGGATCGTGTAACCGGTGATCATATGGGAATGCTTGCAACTGCTATTAATTCTTTAGCGTTGCGAACATCATTGACAAAGTTAGGGGTAGAGACGGTTGTATTATCTGCAATTGCTATGCCACAAATTTGTGAGAGCTTTTCACAGCGTAAAGCTATAACTTATATGAATCAAGGAAAGGTCGTTATTTTTGCTGGTGGTACTGGTAATCCGTTTTTCACCACTGATTCTGCTGCTACTTTACGTGCAGCAGAAATTGGTGCAGATGTTCTTTTGAAAGGAACACAAGTAGATGGTATTTACTCTGCAGATCCCAAAATAGACCCAACGGCTAAGCGTTTTGATCAATTAACACACGTCGAGATTTTACAATGGGGGTTGTCTGTTATGGATACAACAGCGGTCACCTTAGCGCGCGAGAACAATGTACCGATCATTGTATATTCCATTCATGAAAAAGGTGGTTTAGCTAAGGTATTGAATGGAACTGGACGGTTTACAATAGTATCGGAATGAAGATAATCTTCAAGGCGTAATTAAAGGAGACAGAAATATGAGTGTTACATCGATTATGGATGATCTGAAACGTCGCATGGATGGGGCTATTTCGGCTTTTAAGCATGAATTAGGTGGTTTGCGGACTGGACGAGCATCAGCCAGTTTGTTGGAGCCGTTGACAGTTGAAGCTTATGGTTCTGTTGTACATATAAATCAAGTTGCGAATATTTCTGTTCCAGAACCACGGATGCTTTCAGTCTCTGTGTGGGATAAAACGATGGTAGGAGCTGTGGAACGTGCTATTCGCGATTCTGGCCTTGGTTTAAATCCCATCACGGACGGAATGAATTTGCGTATTCCTTTACCTGAATTAAATGAAGAACGCCGTAAAGAACTTGTAAAAATTGCGCATCATTATGCAGAGTTAGCTCGTGTTGCTACTCGCCATGTCCGTCGGGACGGCATGGATAATTTGAAGAAGTTGGAGAAAGAAGGTGAAATTGGTCAAGATGAAGCTCATGGTTTGTCAGATAAAGTTCAAAAACTTACGGATGAAACCATTGCTGATATTGATAAAATTTTGGCTGTGAAAGAATCTGAAATTATGCATGTTTGAGGCGATTTTGTTATCAGAAAAAGAATATTATATCCGTGTCGTGTAGCATCGTTCTTATAGATAATGAGAGAGAGGTGTTTTTTGACAGGGCGCGAGGTGGAGGTAAATGCATTCTTTCGCATTTTAGATGGGGCTATCTGCTAAAGAAAATTATTTAATGGGATATAAAAGTTTTTTTCAATGTAGCTTTGTTGATTTACGTGACAAAAATGTTTTATAATTGAAAGTCTTTCCAATATTCCACAGCAGATGTTAGAAAAGAAATATCATCAAAAGAAGAATGCTTTAATCTTGCTATTATTTCCCATTATAAAGGATGCAACGTGATAAATCAGAGGGTCAGTGTTTTTGCACGACGCTTTTTCAATATTTTTTAATTTTGAGGAAGATGACTGAAAATTTTCTAGAAAAATGCTTTCATATGCAGTGAATAGTGGATCTAAACTTCATAAATTTGTGTAAGTAGAAACAGCAACTTTCTCATTTTTAAGGTTGAGGAAATATTGGGGAACGTGTTTTTAGTTTGATCTTTATGCGTAAACTTTAGAAGTTGTTTTAGCTGCTTACGGGTCTTATGAAGGCCATCTTGGTATATCCGGTTATTTATGGTAAATTATCACTAAAGTTTGCCAAGATGTAAATGTGAAAATGCTGCGGTGCAAAGCTTTTTGCTTGCATGATATTGTGAGTTTGTACTTTGTTTATTGTTTGGATGGTATTTTGTCTAATCTTATTTCTCGTACTCTGACAGCTTTTGTTTTTGGTATTATTGCTTTGAGTTTGACATGGCTTGGTGGAACTTTATTTTTTTTGTTTGCATGGGTCATTGGCGGTTTTATTCTTTATGAATGGATGAGTATTACTAAAGAAAAGTGGCATATTTCACAAAAAATATTGGCGAGTGTTTTTTATTTAGTTTTTGGCTCTTTGTTGGTTTCGAATGTATCTGCTTCATTAATCTTTTGTATTTTGATAGCTTTGGCAGTGCTGTTGGCTATTATCAGTCCTATAAAAAAGGCTGGTTGGTTGTTTTTAGGTTTTGTATACGCATCTTTTCCAGTTGCATGCTTGTGCTTTTTACGGGGGCATGAGACGCTAGGATTCTGGGTTGTTATCTTCTTATTTACAGTAGTGTGGGGAACAGATATTGCTGGATATTTCTGTGGACGTGCACTTGGTGGACCTAAATTAGCACCACAATTTTCTCCTAATAAAACATGGGCAGGGGCGATTGGTGGTACGTTTGTCGGAGTTTCTGGCGGTATATTGGTTGCTTTTCAGTTTTTTGATCTTAGTGTAGAAGGTTTTTTTGTGCCATTACTTGCTTTTATTTTATCGATTGTTTCGCAATTGAGTGATTTGGGGCAATCATGGCTAAAAAGACAGTTTTCGGTTAAAGATTCCAGTTCTTTATTGCCTGGACACGGTGGCTTTATGGATCGTATGGATGGGTTGATAGGAGCTGCTTCTCTTCTTTATTTAATTGGCTCATTTATGTCTAATATGGATACACCTTTTAATCTTTTTCGCATGGTTTAATCAGGAGAAGATATCTTGGATTTTTTGAATCATATAATCGTTTTAGGCGACTTGCTTTTGAGAAGTTTGAGCGTTCTTTTTGTTGTTATGATTATCATTTTTGTGCACGAAGCTGGGCATTATCTCATTGGGCGGTGGTGCGGTATTAAGGCATCGGTTTTTTCGCTTGGATTTGGACCACAAATAGTCGGTTACACAGATAAGCATGGCACACAGTGGCGTTTAGCACTTATTCCTTTGGGGGGGTATGTAAAGTTTATTGGGGATGAAAAAGAGGCGGGTATACCATCATCCCAGTCATTTCCGATCGTTGATGGTTCATTTGCTAATGCACATGCTTGGAAAAAAGCGGCAACAGTTTTTGCTGGTCCCTTATTCAATGCCCTTTTTACCGTTGTTATTTTAACATTTTTTTTCTTTGTTTATGGCCGTGTAGCAATTGAACCGGTTGTTGGTTCTTTGGTAAAAGACTCCCCTGCTATTCAGTCTGGTTTAGCAGTGGGTGATCGTTTTATTGAAATGGATGGTCGTCGGGTTGAAAGCTTTGAAGATTTGATGAACTATGTGACTTTTCATGGTACAGGTCCTATAGAATTTAAAATGGAACGCATGGGGCGGGTATTTACGACGGTAATTACACCAAAAGTGATTGAGAAAGATGATGGATTTGGGAATCGGGTTCAGAGTGGAGTAATAGGTGTAGGTGTTCCTGTTGATCCAGATAATCCTACGCGTTTAGATCCAGCTTATGTAAAACATATTCGCTACGGTTTTGGCAAATCTGTAAGAGAAGCATCAGAACGCGCTATGTTTATTGTTACCCAAACAATTTTTTTTATAAGTCGTTTAATAGGGGGAAAAGAGGATCATTGTCGACTAAGTGGTCCCTCTAAGACGGTTAAGATTGCTTGGCAAATTAGTGAAACAGGTTTTATCTCTTTATTGAATTTTACCGCTTTTCTTTCGATAGGTATTGGACTTATTAACCTTTTTCCGATTCCGCCACTTGATGGTGGTCATTTATTATTTCATATTGTTGAGGTCATTTCTGGGAGACCAATATCAGCTAAAATTCAAGAAATTATTTTTCGCTTAGGTTTCTTTATTGTTTTCTTTTTTATACTTTTTGCGTTCTTTAATGATTATTTTTGTTGGTTTAGCTAATTAAATTATGGAAAACATTTTATAAATTGGGTAATAATAAAAAAATTATAAATCAAAAGTCGTTTACCATATCCACAAAATATTGTGGCATCGTGTGCTATAATTAGTAATTAAGGGGTGGAGAGTCTCGCTGTGAATACATTAAGGGTTGTTATGGCAGTTAGCTTTTTGAGGCATTGTGTTCAGGGAATAAAATAAGGTAAAAAAGCCAATGACTACGAATTCAAAGTTTTTAAATGCAGCATCTGTATTGGTATTAGGTTTGGGGCTGATTGCTCCAACAACAGCCTTTATGTCAATTGCGATGGTTGGAGAAGTGCAAGCATCTGTAGTCCATTCTATTGAGGTTCGCGGGAATAAATTTGTAAGTGCGCAAGCAATTAGAGACAATATGGACATCAAAGTTGGAAAGAGTTTTTCCAGTGATCATATCGATTCTGCGGTGAAACGTCTATTTGGATTAGGTTTATTTTATGATGTAAAAATAAACCAAGTAGGTGATAAGCTGGTTGTATTTGTCAAAGAATATGAGGTCGTCAATCAAGTATTATTTCAAGGAAATAAAACACTTAAAGATCCTGATCTTAAACGGTTTATTTCTTTAAAACCGAATGAGCCTTTTAATTCTGCTAAGCTTTCAGCCGATGTTAATGTGATTCGTGAAGCTTATAAGACTGTTGGTCGTAATAATGTCGCTGTTACAGTTCAAACCATCAACTTGGGAAGAGGACGTGTAAATGTGGTCTTTAATGTTGTTGAAGGCCGGAAGACAAAAATTAGTGCTATCACTTTTAAGGGGAATCATGCTTTTGGAAGCCGCCGTTTGCGTGATGTTATTTCAACAAAACCTTCAGGAATACTTTCGTTGTTGTTGAGAGGTGATGTTTATAGTGAAGAACGTTTGGCTGCTGATGAAGAAGCGCTCCGTCGTTTTTACTATAATCGTGGTTATGCGGATTTTCGTGTTATTTCCTCTAAAGCAGTTTTTGATGAAGCGCAAAATGCCTATAAAATTGACTTCATTCTTGATGAGGGCGTGCGCTATAAAATTGGCGATGTTCAAGTTGAAAGCGATGTCGATGGGATTGATGTTCAATCTATGAAAGGGATACTTAAAACCCGTTCAGGTGATGTTTATAGTGCAGAAAATATTGAACAGTCTGTTGCAATTATCAATAATAAGGCTGCTGATTCGGGATATGCTTTTGCTAAAGTTGAGCCACGGGGAAATCGTGATTTGGTAAATCATACAATTTCGATTTCATATAACATTGAACAAGGTCCCCGGGCTTATGTTCAACGTATTGAAATACGTGGTAATGAAAAGACACGTGATTATGTCATTCGCCGTGAGATTGATTTAAATGAGGGAGATGCTTACAATCAGACCTTAGTGCAGCGGGCGAAGCGTCGTTTAGAAAGCTTAGGTTTTTTTAAAGCCGTTAATATTTCAATGGTTCCGACCGATCAGTCTGACCAGATTATCTTGGTTATAGATGTAGTTGAATCCCCGACAGGAGATCTTTCTTTTTCTGGAGGGTATACAACGGGTGGTACAAGTCCTGGTATGTCACTTGAGGTATCGGTTACAGAGCGTAACCTTGGGGGACGTGGTCAATATGTTCGTTTAGGTTTAGGTGCTGGACAAGAGAAGTCCCGTAATTACAATTTATCATTTGTTGATCCTTATTTTTTGGGATACCGTTTATCCGCCGGTGTTGATATTTTTCGCAGCACTTACCGTGCGGATAAAGCATACGATGTGCGGCAGACAGGTGGATCACTTCGGTTTGGGGTTCCTATTAATGACCAATTATCTGCTAATCTAGCTTATTCTTATGTGCAGGAAGAGTATGATTTTGGTAAAGAGTATGACTTAACCAAAGACAGTGACATAAGAAAATTGTATGGAAAATATTCTGGTGCAATCGTGCAAGCGGCACAGCATAGCCCTTGGAAGCGTTCATCAATTAGTTATGGTCTAACCTATAATACAATTGACGACATGAAAAACCCACATGATGGGTGGTATGTGCGTGTTCTTCAAGAATATGCTGGCCTTGGTGGAAATGCGAAGTTCTTGAAGACAACTGGTAAAGCGATGATGTATAAGACGCTTTCTGATCGGATGGATCTTGTTGGTTTGCTTTCTGTTGGGGGTGGTTATATCCACGAAATAGGCCGAAATGGTGTTCGTATCTTCGATATGTTTAAAGCGAATACCGATATGATTCGAGGATTCAAATACAATGGAATAGGTCCGCATCAGGTTTCCAGTAAAGGTGAAGTTCATTTCTTAGGGGGAACGACGTATATGAATGCAACTGCTGAAGTTCAGTTTCCTATACCAGTTGTGCCTGAAGGATTAGGATTCCGCGGTGCTTTATTTGCAGATATTATGACGCTCTATGGCAATAATTATAAACCTACTTTTCAGGGTGAAGCGCCTGTTAGCAGTGTCAAAAGTGCATGGCGTTCATCTGCGGGTGTTAGTTTGATGTGGGATTCTCCGTTTGGACCACTGCGCTTTGATTATGCTTGGCCAATAAATAAGCAGGTAGGTGATAGTGTGCAGAAATTGAACTTTGGTATTTCTACTAAGTTCTGATTTAAAGTTTCTCCATAAAGGAAAGCTTTAAAGAGAATGGGGTAGGCTGGGAGAGAAAGTGTTTTGATGGCGGATACATTTTTTTTTACGCCGTCCCGGCGATTGACAGTTGCTAATGTTGCGGAGTTGACAGGTGCAAAACTTCTTAATCCAGAGTTTTCTAACACAGTTATAAATACTCTTTCTTCTCTTGAGAGCGCTGGAGAAGGTTCTCTTGTGTTTGTAGAGCATCGGAAGTTTTCTGATGCTCTGTTAGGGAGTTCTGCAGTTGCTGTTTTTTGTACGAATGAAATTGTTTTTAAAGTTCCTGAATCTATGGCAATTTTGGTGACGTCCACGCCGCAGCGTGATTTTGCTCAAATTGGTCGCATTTTATTTCCTGATTCTGTCAAGCCAATGCCTTGGTTTGGAAAGAGAGAGATCTCTCCGCATGCGCATATTCATCCAAGTGCTAAGTTGGCACATGATGTGTGTATTGAAGCGGGAGCTGTTATTGGTAGAAATGTTGAGATTGGTTCAGGATCTCTTATTTCATCTACTGCTGTTATAGGTGAAAACTGCCGTATCGGGTGTGACTGCTATATTGCTCCCAAGGTAACAGTTCAGTATTCCTTGATAGGTGACAGAGTTCACCTTTACCCCGGAGTTTGCATTGGGCAAGACGGTTTTGGTTATGTTGGCGGTGCTTCTGGAATTGAAAAAGTTCCACAGCTTGGTCGTGTTATCATAGAGGATTGTGTAGAGATTGGTGCAAATACAACAATTGATCGTGGAACATTTGAAGACACCATTATTGGTGAAGGAAGCAAAATTGATAATTTAGTACAGATTGCCCACAATGTGAAGATTGGTCGTTATTGCCTCATTGCTGCGCAATGCGGAATTGCTGGAAGCACATCCATAGGTGATATGTCTCAGCTTGGTGGAAGTGTGGGAGTAGCAGACCATATTGTAATAGGTAAATATGTTCAGATTGCTGCTGGTAGTGGTGTTATGAATGATATCCCAGATGGTGAGAAATGGGGAGGCAGTCCAGCGCGACCATTTAAACAATGGTTTCGTGAAGTAGCGGCGTTGCGTAATATTGGTAAAGTAAAAAAGGAAAAACGCTAATATGATTAGCATCGAAGGAACTAAAAGTTTAGAGGCTGTAGATATTGAAAAATTGCTCTCAATATTACCGCATCGTTATCCGTTTTTATTGATTGATCGCATCATTGAAATTGATGGAGAACAAAAAGCCATTGGTATTAAAAATGTAACAATTAATGAGCCGCATTTTATGGGACATTTTCCTGCAAAACCAGTTATGCCTGGGGTTTTAATTTTAGAAGCTATGGCGCAGACAGCAGGAGCAGTTTCACTTTTAAGCTTAGAGTATAAGAAAGCGAATTTGGTTTATCTCATGACTGTTGATAATGGGAAATTCCGTAAGCCGGTTGTACCTGGTGATCAACTAAGGATACATGTTCAGCTCTTAAAAAAGCGATCTGACGTAAGACGTTTTTCGTGTGTTGCGAAAGTAGAGGATGTCCGCGTTGCTGAAGCAGAAATTGCTGCGATGATTATCGAAGCGGAATAAAGAATATCATAGGAATTTAAAAATGTCCGATACGAAGATCCATCCAACTGCTCTTGTGGAGAAGGGAGCACAGCTTGGTGAGAATGTATACGTTGGTCCATTTTGTCATATCGGTTCAGAGGCTGTTATTGGTGATGGATGCAGTTTAATGAGTCATGTTGTCATAATGGGAAAGACAACGTTAGGAGCCAATAGTAAAGTATTTTCGCATGCAGTTTTGGGCGCAGACCCACAAAATAACAAACATAAAGGAGGTTGTACGACCCTTTCTATTGGTAAGAATTGTACGATTCGTGAAGGCGTAACAATGCATAGAGGGTCCGATACCAGTATGGGAATGACAATTGTTGGTGATGATTGCCAGTTTTTTTGCTATGCACATGTTGCACATGATTGCCATGTAGGGAATCATGTAACATTTGCCAATAATGTGATGATTGCTGGTCATGTTACTATTGGTGATTATGTGATTATTGGTGGCGGTTCTGCTGTGCATCAATTTGTTCGTGTTGGGCATCATGCATTCATCGGTGGTGTGTCTGCACTGGTTGGCGATCTGATTCCCTACGGGACAGCTGTTGGGGTACAGGCAAAACTTGCTGGTTTAAATATTATTGGTATGAAACGGGCGGGACTTGAGCGTAAAGATATTCATGCGTTACGCCATGCAGTTGCTATGCTTTTTGATCGCAGTAAACCCTTTAAAGAACGCGTAAGCGATGTCGCTTCTTTCTATTCCACTTCTCCGTCTGTTGTTGATGTTATTAATTTTATTAAAGAAGAAGGAAAACGCTTTTATTGTACACCAAAATTTGAAGGTGATAGAATAAAAGAAAATAGGGATTAAAAATGTCTGCCTCCAGTGCCAGAAGTTTTCTTTCCGGCCGTACTGCTATTATAGCAGGAAGTGGTGTTCTACCTATCACTGTTGCTCAGGCTCTTGAGAAACATGGACAAAATCCTTTCCTTGTACTTTTGCGTGATGAGGCAGATGCTGTACTTTATCGCTATGAGCATTGTGAGTTATCAATTGTAGAATTAGCGCAGCTCATTAAAACATTAAAAGAAGCTGCAATTTGTAATATTGTTTTGGCGGGAGGAGTAAAAAAGCGACCGCTTCTCACGCAATTGCGACTCGATTGGACAACAATATTAGCTTTACCTAAATTACTCGGGGCTTTAAGGGGGGGAGATGATGCATTATTAAAAGCTTTTATACGGGTTATTGAAGCATATGGTTTTTGTGTAATTGGTGCTCACGAGATAGTACCAGATCTTTTAGCTCCAATAAAATTCGATTTGACATTACGGCGTGCTACGCGAAAAGAAAAAAAGGATATTTTCTTAGCGGCAGAAGCAGCAAAACTTTTAGGTCAATTAGATATTGGGCAAGCAGCTGTGGCTATTAATGGGCGGGTGATTGCAGTAGAGGGAGCTGAAGGAACTGATAATATGCTATGGCGAGTTTGTGAAATGCGAGAAAGAGGGCAAATTCTGCCTAAAGGCGGTGTTCTTGTTAAATGTGTCAAACCACAACAAGATCATCGTGTTGATTTGCCATCAATTGGACCTAAAACGATAATGAATGCTGCAAAAAGTGGATTATCTGGTGTCGCCGTGGAAGCGAATAGAAGTTTGATCTTGTCTGTAAAAGAAACAGTAAAAGAAGCTAATAAACATTCACTTTTTATAGAAACATTTGAAGAGTTTAATCATGAATAATTGTTCCTTAAAAATTGCTGTTGTTGCAGGGGAGGAATCCGGTGATTTTCTTGGAGCGGATTTGATTTCTTGTTTATCTCAACAAACAGGATGTAAGATTCATCTGATTGGTGTTGGCGGGAGTCATTTAAAGGCGTTAGGTTTAAGAAGCATTTTTGATATTAATGATATTGCTTTAATAGGGTTAGGTGCAGTGTTAAAAAAACTGCCATCACTCATGGCACATATTCGTCATTTGTCCAAATTTATCGCACAAGAACAACCCGATTGTTTAATAATCATTGATAGTCCTGATTTTACGCATCGTGTTGCAAAGAAGGTGCGTATTTTAGCACCTTCTATTCCTATCATTAAATATGTTGCACCAACTGTTTGGGCATGGCGGCCGGAACGTGCTAAAGCTATGCGCAAATTTATTGACCATGTTTTAGCAGTTTTTCCTTTTGAAGAAAAGATTATGAAAGGTTTGGGTGGTCCTCCCACCAGCTATGTCGGACATCGTCTTTTAACTTATCCTCCGCTTTTGTCTGTTCAATCAGAAAAGAAACACCAATTAGAAAAAAAACAGCTGTGTAGTAAACAAGCATTATGCTCCACATTGGTTATTTTACCAGGGTCACGCAAGTTAGAAATACGCTATTTATTGCCTATTTTTAGAGAAGCGATAGAAATTCTCGCACAACGTATTTCTTATTTACGTATTATTTTACCAACATTGCCGCATTTAGTGGATGAAATTCGTTATCTTATACAGAACTGGAAAATTAATGTAGAAATTGTTGTTGGCGAAGATGCAAAATGGCGTGCTTTTGCGGATGCAGATGTCGCACTTGCGGCACATGGAACGATTTCACTTGAATTGGCATTAACAAAAATTCCCATGGTTCTTTGCTATAAACTTGATTGCTTTTCTAAATTATTTATTTTTCCCAAAATAAGGTTATGGAGCGCTGCTCTTCCAAACATTATTTCTGATAAGCCTATTGTACCAGAATATTTTAATGAATTTCTACGCCCAGGCATGTTAGCAAGGCAGATAGAACAACTTTTATATAATCCTTTATTGCGGCAAGCACAACTAGATGCTTTTGAGGTGGTGGAACAGAAAATGAAGACTGAAGTACCACCGAGTGTTGTTGGTGCGCAAACAATTATCACTCTTCTTAAAGAAAAATGGGGACACTTAGAGTTTTGTAGATGAAACAATTTTGATAATTAGTGTTTAATTTTGGCAAGAAAATTACGAGCACGTTGACATTTAGGGTTGCTAAAAAATTTATCAGATGTTGTATCTTCAATAATTTTTCCGTTTTCTAGAAAGAGTATTCTTTCTGAAACTTCGCGCGCGAAGCCCATTTCATGGGTAACGCAGAGCATTGTTATACCTGTATTTGCCAATTGAACCATAACTTCTAAAACTTCACCAACACTTTCTGGATCAAGAGCTGACGTTGGTTCATCAAAAAGCATCACTTCAGGTTCCATACAAAGTGCACGGGCAATTGCAACACGCTGTTGTTGGCCGCCAGAGAGTTGTAAAGGGTATTTCTTACAGTGTTTTTCAATTCCAACATCTGTAAGGTAACGAATTGCTCGTTCTTTTGCTTGTTGTTTAGAGAGTCCCTGAACTGTCATAGGTGCTAAAATGCAATTTTGCATAACGCTCATATGGGGAAATAAATTAAAATTCTGAAAGACCATTCCTATTTTGCGAAGAACATTTTTTTGCTGATGTAGAGGGGCAGCATGAATATCAATATTATGGACGCAAATTGAACCTTTTTGTGCTTTTTCTAATTGATTAATACAACGAATTAAAGTTGATTTTCCTGATCCGGAAGGGCCACAGATAACGATGCGTTCGCCAGTTTTAACATCGAAGTTAATATCGTAGAGTACCTGAAAATCTCCATACCATTTATTTAAATTTCGAATAGAAATCACGGGAGTTTCAGCGGTATGGACAGATTTATTATTTTTCCAATTCATTTTATTGTATTCTTTCATTGATAAATAAATTGATTAATTTAACATTTTGATTTTGCAAAGATTTTTGTGATTATCTTATTTGCCGTAAATATCGAGTAAGGCGATATTCAATAAAAACAATAAAACGATGAATAATCTCAACAATAAGAAGATAAATAAGGGCAGCCCAAACATAAACTTGTAAATCGAATGTACGTGAATAAGTTAATTTTGCAATTCCCATTAAATCATAAACAGTGATGAGTGAGGCAATGGCACTGGATTTAATCATTAAAATAACCTCATTTCCTAAGGGGCGTAATGCTACAATCATTGCTTGCGGAAGAATAATTTTAAAAAAGGTTACAGAATTGCTCAATCCCAATGCTTTTGATGCTTCACGTTGTCCAGTTGTTACGGATAGAAAACTTCCTTTAAAGATTTCGGATTGGTAGGCAGCCGAATTGAGTGCAAAAATGAAAAGACAGCAATACCATGCGTTTTGAAAGAACCACCATAGCCCAATCTGTTGCCAAAAATTGTGCATTGAACCAAGACCATAGTAAAAAAGGAAGAGTTGTGCTAATAAAGGAGATCCACGGAAAAAATAGACATAAGCATGCGCAAAATATTGTAAAAATTTATTATTTGATAGACGTGCCAATGCGATAAGTATGCCGAGAACAAAACCAATAGAACAAGCAATAAAAACAAGCTCAAAAGTAACAATAAAGCCATCAATAAATTTGAGCCCGTAACGGTCCAGAAGAACAGGATTAAAAAGGAAATAAAGCCACTCAGGAATCATTAGCTCAATACCTTTCGATATCCCGCTTGAGTGTATGTTTCCAGAGTGCGCAGGATTGCAGAGAAAAACGCTGAAAATAACAAATAGAGTAAGCATGCCACAAGATAAAACAGCATGGGTTTATCGGTGGCTGCGACTGCTAAATTCGTTTGTCGCATAAGATCAACAAGTGAAATAGTTGACACGAGAGATGTATCTTTAAGTAAAGTAAGCCAATTATTAGAGAGTCCTGGCAAAGCATTTCGAATGAGCTGAGGAAAGACAATACGAAAGAATGTGGTAGAGTTTGAAAGCCCTAAAGCTTTAGCCGCTTCATATTGACCTTTGTCAAAAATGTTGAATGCTCCAAGCCAAACTTCACAAGAAAAGGCTGCAAGAACCATACTGAGTGCAAGAACGCCGGCAACAAAAGCGTTGATACTGAACATTATTTCAATATTAAGATAATCAAGAACAATTTGAATAATATTTTGTAAGCCATAGTAGACTAAAAATAAGGTTAAAAGCTCTGGCAAGCCGCGGAATACTGATGAAAAGAGGGTCGCGGTAACTTTAGCTATCTTGATATTGGATCGAATCATCACTGCACCTAGAAGGCCTAGTGGGAGTCCCAAGAGTCCACAGCACAAAGCTAATGATAATGTCATTCCTGCACTAGAAAGTATAACCATACCCCATCCCCCATTGCTAAATGATAGCAATGCTAAATTTTCAATCATTTTTGCGCTCCCTCACAAAGAGTTAGATAAATATTTTTTTTTAAGATAAACAGTTTGTTCAATTTTAGTTCAGATTGATATTTAATAAATATCGAATGTAAAATATTTTTTCATAATTTTTTCATAAGTTCCATCTGAACGAATTTCTTTTAGCGCTTCATTAAATTTATTTTTAATGTCATTATTATTTTGACGTAGTGCAATTGCAATAGGAAATTTTGTGTCTTCGAGAGTTCCAAGAAGTTTGCAGCAACCTTTACCTTCTTTTTCAAACCAGTTTAATGCTTGCAGTTTATCCAAGATAATGACATCAAGCCGACGGCTTAAAAGGTCGCGATTAACTTCTATTGTTGTAGGATAGAGCTTAATATTCACTCCTTCAGAGGCATAATGATCTTCTGCATATGCAGCCTGTGTCGTATTTGATTGTACGCCAAGATTTTTACCTTTAAAGGCTTTTGCTGAGATTTCTTGAACTTCTGAATCTTTGCTAACAATTACAGCTAATGCTGTGTGATAATAGGGATCTGTGAAGTCAATTTTTTGTAAGCGTTCTTGTGTAGGAGCGAGAGAAGCAATGATAGCATCATATTTTTTTGCAAGAAGACCAGGAATCATTCCCTCAAAGTCCTGAGTGATGATAGTACACTCGACATTCATTTTTTTACAAAGTGCATAAGAGATATCAATATCAAAACCTTGGAGTTTGTTATTTGAGTCAATGTAACTAAATGGGGGATAGGAGCCCTCACTCGCAATTTTCAGCGTTTTCGCATCAGCCAATTGGGTGAACAGTGTCGTGCTTATTATAAGAGCTACTGCTAATAATTTCATTATGTACTCCTGTTAGATAAGCGGAAAAACATTAGATCATTATGTATTTTTATGATCTGTAAGCTCTTCTGAGAGTAATACAAAAATTCACAGGTGTTCATCTTTCTACCATTACGATAAACATCATTATCAAAAATTACATATTTTTATTAACCTTAGAGAAGAAATAAATATCTCATTGGTTGTATTATAGATTTTTTTTCACGAGATGATTTATGTTCATCATTTTATTCATAAAAATCGAGACGTTAGCTTTAAAAAAAGACAATTAAATTGACAAAAGAAAATTTTAAATCTTAAGAAGAAAAAAGTAAAATATTATTGTCATTACGGGTGTTGTGAAATGCTCAAATATCGAGGAACATATAAAATTAATTTCTTGGTAAATATGAATATTTTTCTCGCAAAAAATGACAACGCTAAATCTTTAATCATTCTTACGCTCCCTCACAAGGGGTTAGATAATGGTTTCTTGGGATAAATAGTGTGTTCAATTTTTGTTCATATTGATATTTAATAAATATCGAATGTGAAATATTTTTTCATAATTTTTTCATAAGTTCCATCCAAACGGATTTCCTTTATTGCTTCATTAAACTTATTTTTAAGGTCGTTATTATTTTTACGTAGTGCAATTGCAATAGGAAATTTTGCTTCTTCCAGAGTGCCAAGAAGTTTGCAGCAATTTTTTCCTTCATTTTCAAGCCAGTCTAACGCCTTTAGTTTATCAAAGATGGCAATATCAAGTCGATTGCTTAAAAGATCATGGTTAACTTCTATTGCTGTCGGATAAAGTTTGATATTTACCCCTTCAGAGGCATAATGATCTTCTGCATATGCAGCCTGTGTTGTATTTGATTGCATACCAAGATTTTTACCTTTAAAAGCTTCTGCCGAGATTTCTTTAACTTCTGAATCTTTGGTAACGATGACGGCGAGTGCTGTGTGATAGTATGCATCTGTGAAGTCGATCTTTTGTAACCGTTCTTTTGTGGGAGCAAGGGAGGCAATGATCGCGTCATATTTTTTTGCGAGAAGACCGGGGATAATTCCATCGAAGTCTTGATTGCTGATGGTACACTCGACATTCATTTTTTTACAAAGTGCGTAAGATATATCAATATCAAAGCCGCGGAGTTCGTTATTTGAGTCAACGTAACTAAAGGGAGGATAGGCGGCTTCAGTTGCAAGTTTCAGTGTTTTTGCATTGGCTAATTGAGTAAACAATATTGCATTTGTTATAAGGATTATTGCTAATAATTTCATTATGTTCTCCTGTTGGATAAGCCGGAAAATATTAGACGTATCATGGCATTCTATAATCTGTAAGCTCTTCTAGAGCAATGTAAAAATCCATTGATGTCTATTTTGTTATTGTTATGAGGATATCAGTATCAAAAAATATTCTATTTTTATCAAATATGCGTATGATAAATACAGAAAAAAATTTTATCTTGATGATATTGCATACGATGTTTTTCCTTTGCCATCTTATTCATGAAATTCAAGAATTTGGTTTTTGAAAACTATTTAAGTACGAGAGAGTCTAGATCTTGAAGAGGATAGGGGTTTACACAGTTTACTTGTAATCTATTTATATCTATGTAATAATACGTATTATGAATAGATTTCTTGGGATAGGTAAGGGCGTGTTTTTCCTTGTTCATCAAGATAACTACTTAAAAATTTAGCCGGCTCAAATTTGAGCTCGCTAAATACTTGCTTAATATCACGCATAACATTTTTATGCTTCTTATTACATACCTCCGCAATTTCAATGCTAGACATAGTTTGAACTGTTGCATCGTTAGCAACATTTTCTGTAATTTTTATAAGAGTGTTCATGTGAACTCCTATGCAGTTAGACGTTTCTTAATGATACTCAAAAAGAGTGCCGGGTGCTAAGAAACACGGTGCATAGTCCGTCGTCACGCTTTTCCCATAAGGGTATTGTATAGCGTAACTACACCCGACAAAACCACTATATGCCACACGCATATAATGAGTCAAAGCCTTTAATGTGCGGAAAATAAACTGTTTCAGCAATTCATCCGCTATGCATTTAAGGTGTTTTTTAGGCACCTGATTCGACAGTAGATATAACGATACTCTCTTGTCAAGTGATAAAAAACTTTTTTCTAAAAAATAATCCTATATTGTACAGTCTGTATATGAGTACATATTAAATTCGTTATTTATCAATGAGTTAAGTGTACAATGTACAGTCAATTTGAAAATTCTGTCGCTAGCGATAGTTCGCGCTAGCCTGCCCCGCAATGAAGCCAACCCGCTGGGAAGTACCTTTTACATTGATTTTTTTGGGAAAAATACAAAGTGCAAGTGATAATTTGTTTTTAAAATTGTCATAAGAACATGTAATGCATAAAACAATAAGGATATGTAATATAGAGATAAAGCTTGGGAACATGATCTAGCCTCTTTTATTGGTAGCGTATTCTTGACGAGAAAGTTGTCTCTGTATGTTTTTGGTTAGTCTTTCATTGGCATATCGTGCGATAGCACTTGCAATTTCTGGCTTGGACATCACCCCAGCAATTGAGGGTCCCTCTTGTTTTGCAATAGGGAATTGATCTCCATCCGCTCTTTGAAAAACATTACCATTCAGCTTTTTTAATTCAACACGCTTTGGAAAATTCCCCCCCCCTTGATAAAACCATGGGGCAAGATTTGTTTTTTTCCAAACATTGTGTAAGTCACACCGCGTTTTGTCTCTTTTGCTTTAAAAAATTTAAGAGGCAACGGAGTTCCAGAACCAATGATATCTGTCTCGAGAAACTTAGCTGTAGCCTTTCCTTTAATATAAACGCCTTTTTTAACGCGCTTTGATTGGGCTGATGAGATGTCAGCAACTTGCTTCTCAGTAAAGCGCTCTACTTGTTTTGCTGCGGTGTTGATAGCATTCCGCAAAGCCCAATTAAGGCGTGGTGCTTGAAGATTGGTAAAGGTATCTTTTACCTGTTGAAGATACCATTCTTGATGAATGATTAATTTCAACTTTTAAGCTTCTTGGCAGGAGGTGTTGATGGCTTGGAAACTTTAGATGTTTCGCTCTGTTGGGGTGGTGCTTCTTCAGCACCTGGTTCAGAGGATACTTGTACCACTTCTTTTTCTATTGGCTTAATTGGTTCAGTTGTCTTTTCAGATTTGGTTGTTGTTTTACTCTCCACAAAAGGTTTTGCAGCATTGGCGCGTTTGAGGCGTGCGTAGACTTGATTGGAAACCTCCACAAATGGATTACTTGGAGTTGAGGTTTCAAAACGGATAGTGCTTTTATTATCGCCAAGAACACACATTGGCTTAGTGATGATTGCTTTCATCATTGCTCCTTTTGAGTCATAATTAATGACATCATTAGTCAAATATTGATTTTTATTCTGTGAAAAACAGATTAGCCAGAATTATCAAGAAAACAGGGCTTTCTAGCCATATTAAAGGCTTGATATTTTACTGAATTTTTGGGGATATTTTTGAATTTTAGACGCAATACGACTGGTGCCGTACTGTCATTAAATACGATTTTTTACACCATGTCAACAAAAAAATCATGATCTTGTGTTTTTTTTATTTTTTTACCTAAATATGGTGTTTTTAGAAACAAAAAGGTATGTATTGACACAACCAAAAAAGAAGAAAATCTAAATATTAAGCTCGTGACGCGCTGCTGTTGCCAAAAAAGCAGATCTTGTTAAACCTCTTTCTTGTGCACAATCATCAATTGCACGTAAGAGCCCTCTTTCAATAGATATATTCGTACGTACCACTTCTGCATCATTTTCAATAAAGGGGACTTGTATTAAAAAAGCTCCTTCTGACAAAGCTGTTTTGACAGATTCCCGTTGTATGACTTCTTCAAATTTTGAAGGAATAGGCACTATATCTATATCTTCACAATAAAGTTGAAGTGCTTCTGTTGCATTTGCGATTAAATTTTCTTCCTCATCAGCAGCAGAAAAAAGCCCCTCAAAATCAGGAAACTGAATACCAAAAGCAGAATCTTCATCTTTATGAACAAGAGCAAAAAATCTTTTCATTTTTCTTCTCCTTTTTTTAACCAACCTGCTTGTAGTGCGATAGAACGTGCTGTACCAATCGGAAGATTTTTTTTAGGATGTGGAACAATAACAACCTTACCATCTTTTTTTAATTTATGATGAGAACCTTTTACTTTGACAAGTTCAAAGCCATCACGCTTTAATTTTGCAATGATTTTTCGGCTATCTTGTTCCATTTCCTAAACTCATAATGTGTAAATATATACACATTTTAATGATTTCTCATCTGATGTCAATTCTTTTTTTAACGGCTGAAATGTTTATGAAGCGCGTTAAGAGCGACCCGCAATGAATTAACAAGATGTGGTAATGTTTTGTTTTCTATGACAAGATATTGTATTGCGGCATAAAGATTATACTGTCTATAGAGGTGTTGTGCTTCTTTTATCGCCTCTTTCGTTTCTTCATAACAATGAGTTGCTCTTTCAATCCACCGTTTTTGTGCCTCCTCATTTGATGAAGGAGTAAAGTCATCATAAACAGCATTAGGCAATCCTTTTGCACATAGGTAATTGTTTTTCACTTCAATATATTTTTGCGCAGCATCATACTGGTCTTGAGTAAGCACGCCTTGCAAACACAGCCGCCCAACATAAGTACCAGCAAGCGGATTTTTAGCATCTTCTATGGTCAAACAGAAGCGTTTAGCACGCATTTCAATTGCCAATTTATCCATGGGTTCATGCGGTGTTTTTGCTCGTGAGATGCGTCCGTTTGGTTCTCTTACACATCTGTTGATCCGTGGACGACCACGTTTTGCACGTTTTTTTCTTTTTGTCATATTTTATCAATCAGAATGGAATAGCATCATTAAGAGATATGCTATGGTCAGCAGCCCCTGAAGCGATAGCATAACTTTGAGAAGTAATAGGTGAAGGGGTAGGGGATGCCGATTGCTCTTTTTTGGCATCAAGCAAATACAATTCACCTTTGAATTGTGGTAAGACAATCTCTGTTGTATAATGGTCATGCCCATTTTTATCTTGCCATTTGCGTGTCTGTAATTTTCCTTCTATGTAAACCTTTGAACCTTTGTTTAGATATTGAAGTGCAATTTTTGCCAAATGTGGATTAAAAATCACAACTGAATGCCATTCTGTTTTCTCTACTTTTTGATTGTTTTTTTATCTGTATAGCTCTCAGAAGTCGCTATACTAAAATTGACTATTTCTGCTCCAGAATTCATGGTTTTGCTTTCGGGATTAGCACCAAGGCGCCCGATTAACGTCACTTTATTTAGCATATTTTTAGCCCCATTAGATTTACAATTTATATGCATATAATCTTAGCATAATTTGCTTATTTACTCAATTATTTCAGTTAATTAATAACGGTTTTTTAAAGTATTAGATTATAATACTGCTTGATAAATTATTTAAGCAAAAAGTCATGTCTTACACATGGTATAGCTTTTTCGTTTTGCCTTCAGTTTTTCAATAAGCATCATCTAAATTAGCAAAGTCTGTATCAAGCTTTTTTGTACGATTTATTGTTGACTATCGAACCTTTTTGTGCGATATTAGTTTTATTACGAAAGTGGGAGAGGGTGAATGAAAAGAGAAGCGCTGCTTAGGGAATTACGTAAAGAAGCCAGAAAAAGAGGTATTCATTACAGTGAGGCTCCAGATGCAGGCAAAGGGTCACATAATTTGGTAACTTTTGGAGATAAGACGACCGTTATAAAATCTGGTGAATTAACCCCACTCTATGTGAAAATAATCAAAAAACAGTTAGGGGTATGAAGTTTTCTAAATGTTTTTATACCTCTCACAGAAGCACTTTCATAATAGCAAGGAGATTTAGAGATATGGAATATACTTATCAAGCAAAATTTGAAACTGATCCAGATGGTGGTTTTGTTGTAACCTTTCCAGATGTACCAGAAGCAATAACAGCTGGAGAAAATAGAGCAGAGGCATCAGAGAATGCCGTTGAAGCGTTAGGATTGGCATTACGTAGCTATCCAATGCGTGGTTTGCCTCTCCCTACACCACAACAGTATAAAGATCTTGTAGAGGTAACAGTAGATGCGTGGAATGCCCTTAAGCTCGCAGTGGTAGAAGCTTTTCATGAAGCGAATATTACAAAAACAGAGTTAGCTCATCGTTTGGGTAAGAAAGAAACCGAAGCAAGACGCATTCTTGACCTAAACTATCCAACTAAGCTTCAAACACTAGAGCAAGCACTGACTGTTCTTGGTAAGCAGGTGGTTATCACAATCAAAGATGCAGCTTGATCTTCTCCTCCATTTAAATGCGTCAAGCAGCTTCTGATAGTTTTTTTATCTCTCTGTTGATCTCCTCTATAAGAGGTTCGACATTCAGAACGCTTTTAGGTACAGCACCACCATAAACCCACGCTTTCACTTGCGCTTTGGTACTGAAATCCGCATTCTTAGGTGTTTTGTAATACTGACCGCCATCAAATTTTTCACACTCTCTTGTGCCGTCTTCATATTCATAGAGATTGTAAAAATACTCTGCCGCCCCATCTCCCCATGGAACATAACCAACAGCTGTTGCAACAAACTTTTTTTGCATTGGTTGTTTACGTTTTGTTAAGAACAGATGCTTTAAAATTTTCATGCTTTTAGTCCATAATTTTACCAACTGGTCTATTTGCCTTAAATTTGACCGTATAATAGCGTTTTATTTTTTATGTAGGTTTTTATCATAAAATCTTTAAACCGCTTTGTACGGTACCTTTTTATCGATTTAAATGCATATCTAATTACAAAACCATTAGCACTTTTCACTATTTTGCTGGTTTAAGCCGCTTTACCACGCTGCCCTTCAC